>JAABRN010000138.1 GCA_011390855.1 Hydrogenophaga sp.
ACTCTTCAGGGCAGATCACGTGGTCCACCGCAAAGCCATTCTTACCCAGCAGCTCGTCACCCTCCAAAAACTCGGGCGAACGCAGGCGGGCAATGGTGCTGGGCACGTTGAAGACGTCGTGCGCCACCTTGCAGACCACCAGGTTGGCTTCGTCGTTGGCAGCGCAGGCGATCACCATGTCGGCGTCCTTGGCCCCGGCCTCGCGCAGCACCGAAGGCTGTATGCCGTTGCCCACCACGCCCCGCAGGTCCAGCCGGTCTTCCAGCAACCGCAGCCGCGCCGGGTCGTGGTCGATGACAGTGATGTCGTTCTGCTCTGAAACCAGGCTCTCGGCGACGCTCTCGCCCACACGGCCGGCGCCCAGGATGATGATGTTCATGGTCGCGGGATCATACGCCTGCCAGCGTCCCCTGTCCTTCGTCTTGCAAGCCCTCCTGGGTCCCAGTGCATCAACCCCGCCTCAAATCTGCTGCAACACACAGATATGTCACGGTCAGCCCGATCGGTCGCACCCCATCGCCGTGGTCAGAAGTGAATGCCCCGCATCATCTGCTGCATCGCCACCGCCTCCGCAGAAAGCTGAGGCTTCGCACCTTTTTCCCCCTTGGCGGCAGAAGAATCCGGGAACATGCGGAAGCTGGTGTTCATCACGATCTGTGCCACGCGTGGCACAAATGCATGCAGCACCTGACCGGTCACGCCCAGGCGGGTGGCGATGCGCACCGGCTTGAAGATGCAGGCCTGCGCGATCATGTCGGCCGCTTCTTCCGGGGCCAGCGTGGGCACGTTCTTGTAAATCTGGGTGGGCGCGATCATGGGGGTGCGCACCAGCGGCATGTTGATGGTGGTGAAGCTGATGCCCTGGTCGGCGAACTCGCTGCTGGCACAACGGGTCCATGCATCGAGCGCGGCCTTGCTGGCCACATAGGCACTGAAGCGCGGCGCATTGGTGAGCACGCCAATGGAGCTGATGTTGACCACATGGCCCTTGCGCTTGGCCACCATGCCGGGAAGAAATCCCATGGTCACGCGCAGGCAGCCGAAGTAATTGAGCTGCATGGTGCGTTCGAAGTCATGGAAGCGGTCGTAGCTGCCTTCGATGGCGCGGCGGATGGAGCGCCCAGCGTTGTTGATCAAGAAATCCACCCCACCATGGTTGTCGATCAGGAGCTTCACAAAGCGGTCTGCGTCTGCCATGTCGGCGATGTCGGCCGCATAGGCAATGAACTGATAACCCTTGCCGCTGGCCTCTGCGCAGGCCTCGTCGAGCTTGTCCTGGTCGCGTCCGCAAATGATGGTGGTGGCCCCTGCTTCGGCGAACTTGTGTGCCGCCGCCAGGCCGATCCCGGAACTGCCGCCAGTGACGAGCACCACCTTGCCAGCCACCGTGCCTTTGAGGCTGCGGTCGATGTGCAGGTCGGGGTCAAGGTGGCGCTCCCAGTAATCCCACAGACGCCAGGCGTAGTCCTTGAAGTTGGGGCACGCAATGCCGCTGCCCTTCAGCGCAGCGAGTGTTTCGCGGCAGTCAAAGCGCGTGGGGTAGTTGACGAACGTCATCATGTCCTCAGGCAAGCCGAGGTCCTGCATGATGGCCTTGTACACGCGGCGCACCGGCGCCAGCGCCATCAGGCCCTTCTTCACACTTTTGGGAATGAACCCCATCAGCGCGGCATTCACGAACAGGTTCATCTTGGGCGCGTGTGCCGCTTTGCTCAGGATATCGAGCACGTCGCCCACGCGGTAGCCCATCGGATCCACCAGGTGGAAGCAGCCGCCGCTGCTGCGTTTATGGTGGCTGATGTGATTGAGTGCATCCACCACAAAGTCCACTGGGACGATGTTGATGCGCCCACCTTCCAGGCCCACGCTGGGCATCCACGGCGGCAGAATCTGTCGCAGGCGCTGGATCAGCTTGAAAAAATAGTAAGGCCCGTCGATCTTGTCCATCTCGCCGGTGGTGCTGTCGCCGACCACGGCAGCAGGGCGGTACACGCTCCAGGGCACCTTGCATTCCTGCCGCACGATTTTTTCGCTCTCATGCTTGGTCATGAAGTAAGGATGGTCCAGACCTTCGGCCTCGTCGAACATGTCTTCACGGAACACACCTTCGTAAAGGCCTGCCGCCGCGATCGACGACACATGGTGAAAGTGCCCCGCGCCTATGGCCTTGGCAAACTCCACCGTGTTTCTCGTGCCATCCACGTTCACCGCGATCTGACTTTCGGCATCGGCCTCCAGGTCATACACGGCGGCCAGATGGTAGAAATGATCGATCTGGCCCTTGAGGGATTTGGTCGCATCGGCACTCACCCCCAACTTCTTGCTGGTGAGATCACCAAACACCGGCACAGCACGTGTTGCACTCACGCCCCAGTAGCTGCGCAGGTCGGGCACCTTGCCTTCGCTTTCCTGGCGAATAAGGAAGTGCACCACCGCCCCCTTGCGCTCCAGCAGTTTTTTGACGAGCCGCTTGCCGATGAAGCCGGTCGCACCGGTGACGAAGTAATGCATGGAAAGCTCCTGGCGATTTTTGGGTGAAAGGGATCCCGCATTCTTTACCAGCCCTCCTTGCGCTCGATTCCGCACAAACCCGCGTGCGTCGCCTTTAGTCATCAGACCCTACACAGCCCCCGGTGATCCTCTTACATTGAAGCCATGCATTCAATGGCGATGGCTCTCTGAGCACCGTCAGCCACCCACAACCCAATTGCCTCTCAAAGGAACCCCATGGTCAAGAAAGTCCAGAAATCCAGCGCGTCGTCCAAAGCTTCGGCGTCCGCCTCGCCACTGTCTGGCGCCATCAAGGATTCGGCACAGCAAATCTGGCTGGCTGGTCTGGGCGCATTCTCCAAAGCACAGGAAGAAGGTGGCAAAGCGTTCGAATCGTTGGTCAAGGAAGGCCTGTCGATCCAGCGCAAGACGCAGTCGGTGGCTGAAGAGCGTATTTCTGAAGCCTCCAACCGCATGAGCAGCATGGCCACGGAGATCTCTTCCAAGGCCACCGGCCAATGGGACAAACTGGAGAATCTGTTTGAAGAGCGCGTGGCCAAAGCCCTGAACAAGCTGGGCGTGCCTTCCGCTCGCGACGTGGACGCCCTGATCGCCCGCATCGATGATC
This sequence comes from Hydrogenophaga sp., assembly GCA_011390855.1. GTDB lineage: Bacteria > Pseudomonadota > Gammaproteobacteria > Burkholderiales > Burkholderiaceae_C > Hydrogenophaga. Next base: position 3,119 of record JAABRN010000138.1, read on the forward strand.
TGAACCAGCACGTGCAACGTCTCAGTGGCAAGCCGGTCGCTGCTACCAAGTCCGTCGCCAAGCCCGTTTCACGCAAGGCGGCGCCCGCCAAGAAGGTGGCAGCCAAAGCAACGGCCAAGCCTGTGGCCCGCAAGACCAGCCGGACCAAGGCGGCCTGAGCGTCGAAAAAATGGCGCCACGCTGGACCACAAAAAAAGGGGCGCTTGACGCCCCTTTTTTCCGCCTGCCCACGATGCTGCATTGCAGCAGTTTTCCAAGCGGCTGCGGTCTACACTCGAACGCATGAGATCACACAGTTACGCCTCCAGCAGCAGTGCCGGTGGAAGCAAAAAACGGCGGGTGCGGTCACATGGCCGCCCACGCATCGCACTGGCACTGGCAGGCGGCGGGCCGCTCGGTGCCATTTATGAAATTGGTGCCCTGTGCGCGTTCAGCGATTGCCTGAACGGGCTGGACTTCAACGATCTTGATCACTACGTGGGGGTGTCGGCCGGAGGCTTCATCGCTGCGGGCCTGGCCAATGGCCTGACTCCTCGGCAGCTCTGTGAAGCCTTCATTGAAGACCGACCTGACGAAGAAAACTTCGACCCGTCCTGGCTGATGAAGCCTGCCTGGCGGGAAATTGGCGGGCGGGTGCAGCGGCTGCCCGGTCTGCTGGGCAGTGCGCTGTGGGCCTGGGGGGTGCAACGCAAGCCGCTGGCCCATGCCTTTGAGCGCGTGGGCGCCGCGCTACCCACGGGTGTGCTGGACAACGAAGACATCCACCGCAAGATCGAACAGCTGTTCACCCGCGAAGGACGCACCAACGATTTCCGGCAACTCCGGGCTCGGCTCACGCTCGTGGCCACCGAGCTCGACACCGGAGATGCCGCTCCGTTCGGTCGTCCAGGTTGGGATCACGTGCCCATCTCGCGCGCGGTGCAGGCCAGCGCCGCCCTGCCCGGCCTGTTTCCGCCTGTGCAGATCGATGGTAAACACTATGTCGACGGTGCACTGAAGAAAACGCTCCATGCCACCGTTGCGCTCGACGAAGGTCTGGACCTGCTGCTGTGCCTGAACCCGCTGGTGCCGTTCCATGCAGACCCGCATGTGCGCCAGCGGCATCGCATTCCCTCACTGGTCGAGGGAGGGCTTCCCACCGTGATGAGCCAAACCTTCCGGTCGATGATTCATTCGCGCCTGGAGCTGGGA
>JAABRN010000139.1 GCA_011390855.1 Hydrogenophaga sp.
CAGTGGCTACAAGGTCTGGCCGGCGGAAGTGGAAGCCCTGATGTACCAGCACCCGGCGATCCACGAGGTCTGCGTGATCGGCGCGCAAGACGACAAGCGTGGCGAAACCGTGAAAGCGGTGGTGGTGCTCAAGCCGGAAAACCAGGGCCAGGTGAGCGAGCACGACATCGTGGAATGGGCGCGTGGCCACATGGCCGCTTACAAAAGCCCCCGCGTGGTGAGCTTTGTGGACAGCTTGCCCAAGTCTGGCACCGGCAAGATCATGTGGCGCGAACTGCAAGAGCGCCAGGCCGAGGCCGATGCCCGCGCCGCCATGACACCGTCACAAGACTGAGCGGCGCAGCGTCCCTCGCTCGCGCCCGCTTTCTTCAAGCGCGGCTTGCCATTTGAGGCGTGGCTGGGACCGGGGCCGTGGCCATCGTGGCCGCCAGCTTTCAATGTACGGTAGCGTACACACGAAAGGTCCAGAGTGTGGCGCAATGGGAGTCATCGTGAAGACCGACATGACGCTGGCTTTCCCTTTTGAACGCATCGTGGCCACTCCGGGGCCACCGACGGACCCCTGCATGCACCAATTCCTATCCGACAACCGGCGCGAACTCATCGAACGTTGCAAGGCCAAGGTCGCTCGAAGGCCCAGGCGTGCCGCTACCGAAGCCCAACTCGCCAATGGCATTCCCATGTTCCTGGACCAGTTGATGAGGACGTTGGAAGCGCAGGACAGGGGCGAGACTGAAAAAAGTTTCAGAATTTCCGGCGCTGCGGGTGGTGACGCAGACGACTTGTCAGAAATGGGCAAAAGCGCTGCCGCGCACGGGAAAGAACTCCTGGGGCTTGGCTTTTCGGTAAATCAGGTGGTGCACGACTATGGCGACCTTTGCCAGGCCATCACCGACCTCGCCGTCGAGCGCGACGCGCCTTTCTCCATCGATGAATTCCGCACGTTGAACCGGTGTCTGGACAATGCCATCGCCGATGCGGTCACCGAATTTGGCATCGTGCGAGACGCCAACGTCGCGCTGAAACAGACCGCAGTGGAGTACGAGCGCCTGGGCATACTGGTGCATGAGTTGCGAAACCATCTGAACACCGCCACGCTGGCCTTTGCTGCCCTGGAGTCCGGGAAACTCCCGATCGGGGGATCGACTGGGTCCGTCATGAAAAGGAGCCTCTCATCCCTGGCGACCCTGCTCAACCTTTCGCAATCGGAAGTCGGTGTTGCCGCGGAAGCGCCCCACGCTGGCACCTTTTCACTCAAACTTTTTGTCGAAGAGGCCCAGAGCGCGGCTCGTTTCGACGCCGGCGCCAGGGGTTGCAAATTCACTGTTGACGAGGTGGACGCCTCAATCGGGATTGCCGGCAATCGGGATCGGCTGCTGGCTGCATTGAGCAACCTGCTTCAAAACGCTTTCAAGTTCACCCGGGCGCACACAGAGGTCATGCTGAGTGCCTACGCAGAGGGGGAGCATGTGTTGATCGAGGTCCGGGACCACTGTGGCGGTCTTCCGCCAGGTTCGGCAGTGAGCATCTTCCAGCCATTTTTTCAAGCCAGCGACAACAAGAGCGGAATGGGGCTTGGCCTGACCATCGCCAAGCGAAATGTCGAGGCCAACGGTGGTACCTTGACCGTTCGAGACATGCCCGGCACGGGTTGCATCTTCATCATCAAACTCCCACACAGGGCGATTCAGTAACAGACGTCGGGCCTTTGTCGCGGCCCTTTTCGGCTGAGGTGACAGGCCTGCGGGTCACTTGCAGCCCCAGCGCTGCTTTTGTCTGTGTGATGGCTGTCGCGTTTGACGACTTGCCATTGGCTTTGCCGCCTGTCTATCTGTCTGCCTGATGTCGCGACAGGCGCCGAACATCAAGCCAGGCTGCATTCACCTGGCGCAGCGGCAAAGCCGAACCAGGTCTCTGGCGTTCATCACCACGATGAGACGGCTGATGTGGGCGTTGATGGCAGGCTCAAGTGGGTCCAGCAACGCTTCTGCAACCGGTCCGGGACCAGTTCATGCCCAGCGCGTCAAGGTTTTTGCTCGGCGGATGTGAATTTCTCCAGAAATCAGAAATATGACGTGGTGCGGGCCTTCCGGGAACCCAATAAATCGTCGAGGATGTGGGGTGGCAATGGGCGGCGCGATGCCTTCGCGGCAACATTTGCCTTGATTTTTTGTAGGGCAGTCAACACACGAACGCCGCCAAGGGGCGCAGCTGTGGTGCCAGCCTACCGAGGAAACGTGGTAACAAAATGCAACCGAACACAGAGGGCTGGACATGTTGCAGATAGCGGCGCTCCCCGTGCGGGAGCAGGTATCCGGGCGGGGGAGAGCGTGGAAGTGCGCGCTCCCAGCTGCCCGGGCCGTGGGTGCGCGGCTGGTGGCCAGACTGGACAAATCGTTCCAGGCGCTCGCTTCCCCGCTGCGGGCGATCTGCGGCGTTGCAAACCCCCGTGACCGCGCCTGCCATCTTTGTGGTTTGGCTCGGGCATTTCAAGTTTCATCGAAGCTCCCGCAACAATGGGGGCTTGTTCAGCGTCGCCGCAGGCTTGCCGGGTCACTGACGGTGTTGGGCTTCGGCCTGTTGGTGGCTGCGTGCGAATCCCCAGCCCCACCGCCATTGGTGGTGGGCATGAACGGCTGGGTCGGTTACGACCCGCTGGTGCTGGCTCGCGATCGCAACCTGATCGACACCACCCAGATCAAGGTGGTGGAACTCGCCTCGAGTTCTGAGGCCATGCGAGGCTTCCGCAACGGACTGATCGATGCCGCAGCCCTCACGCTGGACGAAGCGCTGCGGCTCGCCAATGAAGGGCAGGACTTGCGCCTGGTGGCCATACTTGACGCGTCTGCAGGCGCTGACGCGGTCGTGGCCCGGGCAGGGATTGAATCATTGCCGGCGCTCAGCGGGAAAACAATCGCGGTCGAGCGTTCCGCTGTGGGAGCGCTGATGCTGACGCGGCTGCTGCAGGATGCGGGGTTACGGCCAGCTGACGTGAACGTGCTCAACCTCGAAGCCAGCCTGCACCTTGAAGCACTGACCAATGGAAGGGCAGACGCTGCCATCACGTACCAGCCTCTCGCAGGTGCTTTGAAGAAGGCCGGCTTCAAGGTCATCTTTGACAGCAAGGGCCTGAGCGGTCAACTGTTCGACGTGCTGGTGGTGCGCGCCAGTACCTTGCAGGAGCGTCCCGGGCAGGTGGACGCCCTGATCGCCGGTTGGCGTGATGGCCTGAACGCACTGTCCCGGGACAGGGTATCCGTGGCCGCCGACATGGTCAGAGGCAGCGACATGACGCCCGAAGAGTATCTGGAGACCCTGAGCGGTCTCGCTTTCTACGCGCCCGAGGTGTCCCTGTACCAGCTGTCGGGTCAGCCCCCGCCACTGGCGCATGGCGTCGAACCCCTGGTGCAGACCCTGATCGCGGCGGGCTTGCTGGACCAGGCGCCAGACTGGGGTCGGCTCATCGATCCGGAGCCGGCCAGGCGTGTCATGAACGCAGGGAACCCGTCTTGAGATTGTCAAACTGGCTTTTTCCGTTGAGCGCACGCTGGCTGGTGCCGATCTTCCTGCTGATGACGTCGCTGCTGGCGTTGTCGGTGCGCTATGTGAACGAGATGGGTCAGGCCGAGGCTTCGGTCATGGCAGAGGAGTCCTTGCGGCTGCGAGAGCGGCTCAACACCGAACAGACCCGGCTGGACCGGGAGTCCGGTATGGGTCAGGACCTGCTGTTTCGACGGGTGGTGGGGGGTTTGGGGCTGCACAGCGGACTTGAACATGCTTTGCTGCTTGACCAGCGAAGCAGGGTAAAGGCATCCCTTGCACGGCGCGATCTGGGGCTGCCAGTCGACAAGGTGCTGGAGCGAATGAATGGCGCCGACCTGGCGCTTCGCCATGTGCTGACCCAGCCTGTTGGCCCGGTGATTCAGGTCGAACGCTTTGGCGACGCGCCCATCCTGACCGGTCTGGTGCCTATCCAGACGGGGGACCGGCTGGTGGTGGTGGTGAACGCCACCCGTCCCCTATCGGTTCGGCGAGCAGCGGTGCAATCGGAGCTGGCGCGCGAAGGGCTGATGATGCTGGCCGCCGCTGCTGTGCTGGCCATGTTGCTGCATATGGCGTGGTTTCGGCGGGCCGAACGACTGGCCAGGGCGCTGGGCGAAATGGGTTCGGGCCATTTGTCGGTGCGCACTGGCGTTTCCGGGCGCGATGAACTGGCGCTCATTGGTGCTCAGGCGGATCGCATGGCGGACCGGCTGCAAGTCGATCAGGAGCGCCTGCGAAAGATGAACCAGGTGGTCGATCGGTCGC
>JAABRN010000140.1 GCA_011390855.1 Hydrogenophaga sp.
CCGCCCGCTGGGTGAAGAGTTCGTGCGCAACGCCCCGCTGGAGCAGGTGAAGGCCATGCTGGCCTCGCAAAACCTGCCCACCGAGTATGTGGACATTCCCTTCACGCCTTATCTCATCGTCAGCGGCAACACCAAATTTCTGATCGACACCGGATTTGCCGACAACGGTCCGCCCACCACGGGACGGCTGGCCGGTCATCTGGCGGCCGCCGGACACAAGGCTGAAGACATTGACCACGTCATCATCAGCCACTTCCACGGCGACCACATCAACGGTCTGCGCAAGAAAGACGGCTCGTTGATGTTCCCGAAGGCCAAGGTCCATGTGCCGGCGCCCGAGCACGCCTTCTGGTTCGACGATGCCAAGATGAACGCCGCCCCGCCCGCCGCGAAGGGCGCGTTCGAGAACGCACGTCGGGTCATCGGCAGCCTCCCTGCCGACCAGCTGTTGAAATTCGAGCCCGGCGCCGAACTGGCACCCGGCATCGTCACATCTGCCGCTTTTGGTCACACCCCCGGCATGAGCATGGTCACGGTGCAGTCGGAAGGGCAGTCCTTCATGTATGTGGCAGACCTGACCAACGTGCCTGCGCTGTTCGCCCGCAGCCCGGACTGGGCCGTGGCTTTTGATATGGACGCTGAAATGGCCCGCCAGACCCGCCGCCGGGTGTTCGACGCGCTGGTGGCCAACAAGATGATCATGGGCGGGTTCCATTTCCCGTTCCCGTCCGTGGGCACGATTGAAGCTGCAGGGAACGGCTACCAGTTCAAGCCCGTGGCCTGATCACCTGGTGAGGGTCGATGCCTGAAATGCGTTGATCCGGTGCGCGCCTGAAACCACTGCCCCGGCCAAGCGCCGGGGTTTTTTGTTGAGGAAGGCTGGCCCATAATGGTCTATCCGGAATAGACACTGCCCATGGACACCTCTGCCTACCTGAAATCACACATCCGCACCGTACCCGACTGGCCCGCACCCGGTGTGCAGTTTCGCGACATCACGCCACTGCTGCAGAACCCCGAGGTGTTCCGCGTGTTGATTGACACGTTTGTTGACCGCTACAAGTCGCCTGAGTTGCGGCCGACCGTGGTGGCTGGCCTGGATGCAAGGGGCTTCATCATCGGATCGGTGCTGGCTTATCAGCTGGGCGTGGGGTTCGTGCCCATCCGCAAAAAGGGCAAGCTGCCATTCACCACGGTGGAAGAAACCTACGAACTGGAATACGGAAGCGCAACGGTCGAACTGCACACCGACGCCGTGAGTCCGGGCGACAAGGTGGTGCTGATCGACGACCTCATCGCCACCGGAGGCACCATGATGGCGGGCTGCAAGCTGCTGGAAAAGCTGGGTGCCGAGGTACTCGAGGGCGCCGCCATCGTGGACCTGCCCGAGCTGGGCGGATCAGATAAGTTGCGCGCCTCCGGACTGCCCCTGTTCACCCTGGTGGATTACGCAGGGCACTGAACGAAAGGCCCGATCCGCAAAGCCGCGGAGCCGCGGAGCGTGGGGGCACTGCCCATCAGAGCTTGCCGTACTGGGTTTCGCTCAAGGCACTGAAGTCGCTGTGTGATTCAGGCACAGGGAGGTTCGGCTCTTCTTCCATGAGTGGGCGGCGGATCGGATTCGCCGCCTTTTGCAGCGCACGGCGAAACGCCTCGACCTCCTCCGCCTGCACGCCTTGCACCCTGTAGCGCTCCAGGTTCACGTCGGGCAGCGGAATGGCCGTTTCACTGGGCTCAGCGGGTCCGCGACGGGACTGTGCCGTCACGGCGGCCTTCAGCGCGATGCCCTTCTGGTCGTGCACCGCCTTGCGGCGCCAGTACACCGAGCGCACCTCCATCTCGTGCCTTGACTGGGCGCTGGCCTGTATCCAGCGCTCGATTTCGAGCAAGTATTCGTCGGGCATGCTGTCGGTGGGCAAAGCCAGGTCGACCAGCACCAGAAACCCATCGCCATTCGCGTCCAGCGTGAGCACCTTGAACTCATAGCTGGTGGACAGCACGCCGCCGCGAATCATGGATTCGCGCACCACTGAGAACAGCTGTTCCCGGCGCAAGATGCGTCTGCCCCTGCGCGGTGAGATCAGCGGCAGTGTGGTCTGTGCAAACGTCCGACGTCCACGTCTCGCGCTGCCCGAACGGCCAGCGGAATTTTTTTTGGCTTTCAGCCAGTTGAGCATGAACATGATTTGAGTATGCGCTGCAGGCTTCGGTGCAATGGTTGAAATAACAGGATCGTTTAAGTTCAGTTCCGCCGTACGCAACATTGAGGTGATTTTCAGGTCACGGCAATGCGTTTGGGACGGTTGTACATGCGTCGCGCCAAAACGGCCGACATTGCCACGGTGAGTTCGAGCGCCAGATCGGGGTGCCGAACCGAAAGCTCTCGAAACCGCAGGGGAGTGAGACACCAGAGCCGGCAGTCGCTGCCGGCGTGCACGGTGGCGCTGCGTGGCAAGTGGCTGAAGAACGCGCCTTCGCCCAGTACCGAGCCAGGGCCCACCACCGCTATCCGGATGCGTTCCTTGCTGTCTTCGTAATGCACCGTGAGGGTGCCGCTTTCCACGAAGTACACGGTACGGTCCTTCACGCCCTGCTCGATCAGGACTTTGCCCAACTGCAGCGACACGGGTTGAAGGTAATTGGCCACGATCTGCCACTGAGACTCGGTGAGGTTCAGTGGCACAGCGTCCAGCGCATTGCAATGCCGCATGGCGTGGGCCAGGGCAAGAATGTCGGGGCGTGTGGTCGCTGTGACGACGTCTGTCATGAGAGCAAGATAACCGCCCACCCGCTTCGCCCGCAATGTGTATTTACTGCTTATTACAGTTGGGCTCCCGGCGGTGGCTGACCGGTTCCCAGCGGTGACTCAGACGCTACTTTCCGATGCAGAAACGCGAAAAAATCTCGCCCAGCAGGTCATCAGCGGTGAATTCTCCCGTGATTTCTCCCAACGCGCCTTGCGCCAGCCGCAATTCTTCGGCCAGCAGATCCAGGTGCTCAGCCTGCGCTGCAAGCAGGTCTGAAGCACTGACCAAATGCGCATCGACCCTGGACAACGCCTGCAGGTGGCGTTCACGAGCCATGAACAAACCTTCGCTGCCCTGTTGCCATCCAGCGAGCGACAGAAGGCGTTGCCGCAGCAGATCAATACCATCGCCCCGCTTGGCAGACAGCAGAATACCGTCGGGTCCGGCATGGGCGGCAATGGTTGCGTGGGTATGTTCGGGGCACTGGTCCAGTTTGTTCCAGACCTGAAGCACCGTCACGCCAGGTGGCAGTGCTGCTGCAATGGCTGCATCGTCGGCCTGGTAGCTGGCGCCGTCGTACCTTGTGAGGTCATGCAGGAACACCACCGCATCGGCCTGCGCAATCTGCGTCCAGGCACGCTCGATGCCGATGCGCTCGACCTCGTCCACCTCCGGACTCGCGCGCAGGCCGGCGGTGTCGATCACATGCAGGGGCACCCCCTCGATCTGAATCGTTTGCTGGACCACGTCTCGGGTGGTTCCCGGTATGGGCGTGACGATAGCCAGTTCCGCGCCTGCCAGTGCGTTCAGCAAGGAGCTCTTGCCCGCGTTCGGTTGCCCGGCAATCACCACCTTGAGCCCGTCGCGCAACAAGGCGCCCTGGCGAGCCTGCGACATGACCGCTGCCAAGGCGGTCTGCAGGCGCTGCAGCTGCCCGGCGGCGTCGGCTTTCTGCAGGAAGTCGACGTCTTCCTCCGGAAAATCGAGCGTGGCTTCGACCAGCATCCGCAGATGGATCAGCGCATCGCGCAAGCTGTGCACGCGCTCGGAAAAGACGCCGGCCAACGATCGGCTGGCGCTGCGCGCCGCAGCCTCTGTGCTGGCGTCAATCAGGTCGGCCACCGCTTCAGCCTGCGCAAGATCCAGCTTGTCGTTCATGAAAGCCCGTTCCGTGAACTCACCCGGCCGCGCCGCTCGCAAGGCGGGCAACAGCGGTTGTCCATGGCTTGTGCTGGACTGCGCCAACGCCAGACAACGCGCCATCAACAACTGCAGCACCACCGGGCCACCGTGGCCCTGAAGCTCGAGCACATCTTCGCCGGTATACGAATGGGGCCCTGGAAACCAGATCGCAAGTCCCTGGTCTATGGGCTGGCCATGTTCGTCTGCGATGGGCAGATAGGTGGCCTCCCGTGGACGCAAGTCACGCCCCAGCAGTTCGCGCACAAAAGGCGCCAGACCGCGGCCAGACACGCGCACGATACCCACCGCGCCGCGACCCGGTGCGGTGGCGATGGCGGCAATGGGGTCGTGCGGGGTGTTGAGCATGGGCCTGATT
>JAABRN010000141.1 GCA_011390855.1 Hydrogenophaga sp.
AGCGAAGTGATGCGCCGCCTGTGCAATCACCCCAAGGTGGTGGCCATTGCCCGCCAGTTGCTCGGCAGCGATGTGTATATCCACCAGTCGCGCATCAACTACAAGGGTGGCTTCCGGGGCAAGGAGTTCTACTGGCACTCCGACTTCGAAACCTGGCACGTGGAAGACGGCGTGCCAGCCATGCGCATGGTGAGCTGCTCCATCAGCCTCACGCCCAACACGCCGCACAACGGGCCGCTGATGATCATTCCGGGTTCGCACCAGCGCTTCGTGTCGTGCGTGGGAGAAACGCCCGACAACCACTACAAGAAGTCGCTGAAAAGCCAGGAAGTGGGCGTGCCCGACGACGAAAGCCTGACCCAGCTGGTGAACGACTTCGGCATCACTGCGCCCACTGGCCTGGCCGGCTCGGTCACGTTCTTCGAGTGCAACATCATGCACGGGTCGAACTCCAACATCACGCCGCTGCCACGCAGCAACGTGTTCGTGGTCTACAACAGCGTGCACAACACCCCGGTGGACCCGTTCTGCGGTCTGGCGCCGCGCCCGAACTTCATTGCCGAGCGCCTCGACTTCACGCCCGCCGGCCTGCCCGGCGCCCGTTGACCACACTCGTCCGGAGAAACCCATGTCCACACGATTCCACATCCGCCGCGCCCTCCTCACCCTGCTGGGCGCCACCGCTCTCCTATCCACCAGCGTGGCCAGCGCACAGACCACGCTGGAGAAGCTGCGTGAACAAGGCTACATCCGCGTGGGCTTCGCCAATGAAGCGCCCTACTCGTACGCCACCGCTTCCGGCCAGCTCACCGGCGAATCGCCCACCGTGTTTCGCCACGTCATGAAGCAACTCGGCGTGAACGAAGTCGACGGCGTGCTCACCGAGTGGGGGTCACTGATTCCCGGTCTTCGCGCCGGTCGTTTCGATGCCATCGTGGCTTCGATGTACATCACGCCTGCGCGCTGCAAGCAGATCATTTTTGCCAACCCCACCTACGGTATTGGTGAGGCATTGGTGGTCAAGACCGGCAACCCGGACGGCATCAGCACGTACCAGGACGCGGTGGACAAGGGCGCCAAAATCGCCTTTGTGGCGGGCACGGCCGAGATCGAGCACGGCCGGTTGGCCGGCTTGAAACGCGACCAGGAGGTGATCGTGCCCGACTTCGCTGCGGCAGTGGCCAACGTGAGGTCCGGCCGTGCATCGGCTGCGGCCTTCACCTCGCTGACGGCACTGGATCTGGCCGGCAAAGATGACGGCATCGAGCGCGCCAAGCCCTTCACCTTCACCCATAACGGCAAGATCTACAAGGGCGAAGGCTCTTTCGGTTTCCGCCCGGAGGACACCTCATTGCGCGATGCGGTGAACACCGAACTGGCCAAGTTCATCGGAACGCCAGAACACCTCGCCATGGTGAAGCAGTTCGGCTTCGACGAATCGACCCTGCCTGAAAAGACCGCTGAGCAGCATTGCGCCGGGGAGTGATTCTGACTCCCCCCTGCGCCGCTTCGCGGCTTCCCCCCTCTCTGGCGCGCCTTCGGCGCTGGGAGGGGGGACGCACCCTGTGGCCCGGCGAAGCCGGTTCCACGGGTGCCCTGGATCGAGGCACTTCGCTCCGGAAATGCTTCGGTGCTCCCCCCTGCGTCGCTTCGCGGCTTCCCCCCTCTCTGGCGCGCCTTCGGCGCTTGGAGGGGGGACGGCATCTTAGGCCGGCGGAGCCGTCCCTTGCTGCCCCTGGGCGCAGGCATTTCGCGCCGGGGGCTTTTCGGTTCGCCCTTCCGGCCGCTGCGCGACTGGCTGATGGCACAGCGCCCGTCTGAGATGCTCAGATCCCTGCCCTTGCTCTTGGTTACGGCCATCGTCGCATTCGCGGCGGGCTTGCATGTGGCCAGCTTTACCGCGCTGGGTGAACTGTTGCCTGAGCTGTTGCGGGGTGTCCGCATCACCGTGCTGGTGGCACTCGGTGGCTCGTTGCTGGCGATGGTGATGGCTTTGCTGGCCGGTCTGGCCAAGCTGTATGCGCCCCGGCCGCTGCGCTGGCTGGCTGTGGCCTACATCGAGACCTTTCGCGGCACGTCGGCGCTGGTGCAGCTGTTCTGGCTTTTTTTTGTGCTGCCGCACTTCGGCATCACGCTCGATCCCATGACGGTGGGCATTGTGGCGCTCGGTCTCAATGTGGGCGCTTATGGGGCCGAGGTGGTGCGAGGCGCTATCGGGGGTGTGGCAAAAGGTCAGTGGGAGGCGGCGCAAGCGCTGAACATGACGCACACACAGGCGTTGCGCCGCATCGTGCTGCCGCAGGCCTTTGTGGCCATGATCCCGCCGTGGGGCAACTTGCTGATCGAACTGCTCAAGGCCACTTCACTGGTGTCGCTGATCACGCTGTCTGACCTCACTTTCAAGGCCCAGCAGGTGAACCAGAACACCTTGCGCACAGTGGAAGTGTTCAGCCTGGTGCTGCTGATGTACCTGGCGTTGTCGGTGCTGATCACGGTGGGTACGCGGGCGCTCGAACGCCAGGTACGGAGATGACTCCCCCCGCGCCGCTTCGCGTCACCCCCCTCTCTCTCGCCTTCGGCGGGAGGGGGGCGGCACCTGGGACCGGCGGAGCCGGATCCTCGGTGCCCCTGGATCGAGGCACGGTTATCTGCATGCGTTCCTGTATTCGATAAGCCCTTGCCATGAACAATCAAATCTGGGACTGGGCATACGCCTGGGAGGTGCTGCCGATTCTTGCCGAGGCTTCGGTGGTGACCCTGCAGGCCACGCTGATGGGCTTTGTGCTGGCGCTGGTGCTGGGGTTGGTGTTTGCCGTGGGGCGCATGGCAGGGCCAGCCTGGCTGCGGCTGGTGGTGGCTGGGGTGGTGGAATTCGTGCGGTCCACGCCGCTGCTGATCCAGATCTTTTTTCTGTACTACGTGATGCCCGAATTCGGCCTCACGATTGACGCCATGCCGGCCGGTGTGCTGGCGCTGGGCCTGCATTACGGCGCCTACTGCTCGGAGGTGTACCGGGCTGGCCTGGAGAACGTGCCCAAGGGCCAGTGGGAGGCGTCGCTGGCGCTCAACCTGTCACCCCTGACCACATTCAAGAACGTGATCCTGCCGCAGGCCATTCCGCCTATCGTGCCGGCCCTTGGCAACTACCTGGTGGCGCTGTTCAAGGAAACGCCGCTGCTGTCGGTCATTGCCGTGCTGGAACTCATGCAGACCGCCAAGATCCTTGGCTCAGAGAGCTTTCAATATACCGAGCCCATCACCTTGGTGGGCCTGTTCTTTCTGGTCTTCAGCCTGGTGTCGGCGGCGCTGATCCGCAGGGTGGAACAGCGACTCAAACAACGCGCGGGGAGACGCACATGACCACAGCCAACACACCCATCGAGCTGTCCCCGCCTGATCCCTTCATGGACGCCTCACCCATGGTGCAATTCGACGCCGTGACCAAGCGCTATGGCGACCTGACCGTGCTGGACCGGCTCGACCTTGCAGTGGCCGCGAATGAGAAGGTGGCCATCATCGGCCCATCGGGCTCGGGCAAAACCACGGTGCTGCGCATGCTGATGACGCTGGAGAGCATCGACGACGGCGTGATCCGCATCGACGGCGAACCCCTGACCCACATGAAACAAGGCGACCGACTGGTGCGCGCGAACGCGCAGCACCTGCGGCGCATGCGTGGGTACATCGGCATGGTGTTCCAGCACTTCAATCTGTTCCCACACATGACGGCACTGAAGAACTGCATGGAAGCCCCGGTGACCGTGCTGGGCCTGAGCGCCGACGAAGCGCGCGAACGCGCTGGCGAACTGCTGAACATGGTGGGCCTGGGCGACAAGCTCGACCACTACCCGGCACAGCTTTCCGGAGGGCAGCAACAGCGCGTGGCGATCGCACGAGCCCTGGCCATGCGTCCCAAGGTGATGCTGTTCGACGAGGTGACATCGGCACTCGACCCCGAGCTGTGTGGCGAAGTGCTCAGCGTGATCCGCAGCCTGGGCAGCGAACACAAGCTGACCATGCTCATGGTCACCCACCAGATGGGTTTCGCTCGCGAGTTCGCCGACCGGGTGTGCTTCTTCGACCAGGGTCGGATTGCCGAACAGGGCCCGGCAAAGGCGTTCTTCGAGAACCCGCAGGAGGCTCGCACGCAGCAGTTCTTGCGGGCGGTGATGGACGCGGTGTAGGAATGGGCCCACCCCCGTCGCTTGCTCACTGCGTGTAGCCGCATCCCCCCTCAAGGGGGCGACACCAAAGGCCCGGCAAAGCCGGTTCCTCGGTGTCTCTGGA
>JAABRN010000142.1 GCA_011390855.1 Hydrogenophaga sp.
AATGAAAAATCTTCAGCCCCCATGCTGGGGTCCATGTGGCGGTCAACATGGTCTTGCCCGACCAGCCGCTGCGCGACGTCGCCGGCGAAACGCGCCTCGTCGGTGCTGTTGATGGTGGCGGGGTAGATGCGCTCGTAGTTCACATGCACGGAGGCACCCAGACCCAGCGCCACACCCGAACAAACCTCATGAAGGCGACGCTCCACCATGTCCTGAACTTCAGGACGGAACGTGCGCACGGTACCGACCAGAGTGGCCTTGCCAGGCACCACGCTGAATGCCCCCATGTCACCCGCGTGCATGGCGCACAGACTGATGACAGCACTGTCAATCGCCCGCACATTGCGGGAAACGATGCTTTGCACCGCCGTGATGATGTGCGCCGAGACCAGCACCGGGTCGACGGTGAGATAAGGATGGGCGCCATGTCCACCCTTGCCGGTGATCTCGATCGTGATGCGGTCGGCAGCGGCCATCATGGGCCCGGCATTGACCCCCACCATGCCGGGACGCATCTGCGGCCAGTTGTGCATGGCGTACACAGCCTGCGCGGGAAACTGGTCGAAAAGCCCGTCTTCGATCATGGCCTTGGCACCGGCAAAGCCCTCTTCCCCGGGCTGAAAAATCAGCACTGCAGTGCCATCGAACTGTCGCGTCTGTGCAAGGTAGCGAGCAGCCCCCACCAGCATGGTGGTGTGACCATCGTGGCCGCAGCCATGCATCATGCCGGCTTTGGTTGAGCGCCACGCAAAGTCGTTGCTCTCGGTGATGGGCAAGGCATCCATGTCGGCCCGCAGGCCGATCATTCGCCCGCTGCTGCGAGAGCGTCCATGGATCAGTGCCACCACCCCGGTCTTGCCGATCTGGGTGTGAATCTCATCCACGCCGCAGACCTTGAGCGACTCCACCACGCGCTGAGCGGTGTAGTGCTCTTCAAACCCCAGCTCGGGATGGGCGTGAAGATCTCGCCGCAGTGCCGTGAGCTCCGGGTGAAAAGCCGCAATGTGTGCAAAGGCCCGGCCATGGGCCTTGATGCGCGATGCCGACAATTCGTGTCTCGCGTTCAATGCCCACCCGCCTTTTCCACACGCAGACGTGGGTCGACCGCGAAGTACAGCAAATCCACAATGAGGTTGATCACCACGAAGATCAAGGCGATCAGGCACAGGTAGGCGGCCATCACGGGAATGTCGGCAAAGGTCACTGCCTGGATGAACAGCAGTCCCATCCCAGGCCACTGAAACACTGTTTCGGTGATGATCGCAAACGCGATCAGTCCTCCGAGCTGCAGGCCGGTGATGGTCATCACAGGCACCAGTGTGTTCTTCAGGGCGTGCCCAAAATGCACCGCGCGGTTCGTCAAACCACGGGCACGGGCGAACTTGATGTAGTCGGTGCGCAGCACTTCGAGCATTTCGGCACGAACCAGGCGCATGATCAACGTGAGCTGGAAGATGGCCAACGTGATGGCTGGCAGGGTGATGTGATGCCACCCCTTGGCGGTCAGCAAACCGGTGGTCCACCACCCCACCTGGGTGACCTCCCCCCTGCCAAAGCTGGGGAACCAGCCGAGATTCACGGCAAATACCAGTATGAGCAAGATGCCGATCAGGAAGGTCGGCAGTGACACACCCAGGAGCGAAACCGTCATGAACAACTGGCTGGTGAAGGTACCCCTCTTGAGAGCGGCGTACACACCCATGGGAATGCCAATGACCAAAGCCAGCAGGGCCGCCACCATGGACAGCTCCAGCGTTGCCGGAAAGCGCTCAGCGATCAGGCGCGACACCTTGGCGCCCTGGCGCAGGCTCAATCCGAATTCGCCTTGAACCGCATTGCCCAGGAACGCAGCGAATTGAAAGAAGAAGGGCTTGTCGAGCCCGAGGTCGGCGCGAAGCTCCCTGATCTGTTCGGCGGTTGCATCTTGACCCAGGAGGAACACCACCGGATCGCCCACGTACTGGAAAAGCATGAAGGCGATGAACGCCACACTGACCATGACGATCACGGCCTGCGCCAGCCGTCTGAGAATGAATGCAAACATGTTGTTGGAATAAAGAGAGGGTCGCTCACCTTGGTGCGCGACCCCCGGTCATCAGGCTGACTTTCAGTTTACCTTGATCAAACGCCAGTCCAGCCGGTTGTCGGCACGGTGCACCACATCGATGTTCTTCTTCATCGCCCAGGGGATGATCTGGTTGTGAAGCGGGATGTGTGCCACGTCTGCATTTTGCAGAGCCAGTGCTTCCGTGAGAATGCGTGGCCGAATGAGTTGATCGGTTTCGGTCTTTGCACGGTCGATCAGGCTATCCATCTTTGGGTTGCTGTAGCGACCCACGTTGTAGTTGCCGTCACCGCCGGTGCCTGTGGTGCGAACCAGCGACTGCAAGCTGTACAAGGCGTCAAAGGTGGGTACGCCCCAGCCGAGCATGTAGATGCTGGCTTCATAGCGCTGGATCATGGGGAAGTAGGTCGCCAGTGGGAGCGTGCGGAGTTTGGCCTTCACACCGATACGTGCCCACATGGAAGTCACGGCCTGGCAGATCTGCTCGTCATTGATGTAGCGGTTGTTGGGGCACGCAAAGTCGACTTCAAAGCCGTCCTTGTAGCCAGCGTCGGCCAGCAGCTTCTGGGCAGCGGCCACGTCAAACGGGTGGCGAGCATGCACGGCTTCGGTCCAGCCGGCAACCTGCGGTGCCACCAGCGCACCGGTCGGCTGCCCCAGGCCGCGCAGCGTGACCCGTGCGATGGCGTCTATGTCGATGGCCTGGTAGAGCGCCTTGCGCACGCGCTGGTCCTTCAACGGGTTCTTGCCCTTGACGTCACTGCCGGGGAGTTCGTCGCGGAACTGGTCCATGCCAAAGAAGATGGTCCGGTTCTCAATGCCGTCAATGACTTTCAGATCGCTGTTGGAACGCACCCGTGGCAGGTCTTGCGGGCTCGGGTCGAGCACGAAGTCGACTTCACCGGAAAGCAGTGCCGCCATGCGGGTAGCCACGTTTTTCACAGGCGAATAGACAACTTCGGTCACATTGCCCTCTGCGCTGCCCCACCAGTTCGGGTTCTTCACCAGAACGATTTTCTGGTCAGGCTGCCATTCCTTGAGCATGAATGGGCCGGTACCGTTCGCATTGCGGTGCGCGAAGTTTTCGTCTTGCGTCTTGATGTCTTTGGGCGCCACCGAATTGTTCTTCTCTGCCCAGGCCTTGCTCATCATTCGCAGCTCGGTCAGCTGGTTGATCAGCACCGGATTGGGGCCACCGGTGATGATGTCGATGGTGTTGTCGTTCACTTTCACCACTTTGGTGATGCCTTGTGTGTAGACCGTGAAGTTCGACGTCTTGCTCATCGCCCGCTCAAGCGAGAAAACCGCATCGTCTGCAGTGAACGGCGCTCCATCGTGAAACTTCACGCCCGTGCGCAAGGTGATGCGCAGTTGCGTTGGAGAAACCTGAGTCCATCCGCTGGCAAGCATGGGCTCTGGCTTGAATGTGCGGCTGTTGTAATAAACAAGCGACTCGTAAACGGCAGCGTGAACACCGTTGGCCAGCGCGTTGTTCTGGGAATGAATGTCCCAGGTGGGGATATCGCTGGCGCTGGTCCACTTGAAAGTCTTGGCTTGCAGGCCACTGGTTCCCAGTGCCAGAGCAGCGCACAAAACGGCCACTCGCAGATTTGTTGGGCGCAGTTTCATTGATTGACACCTAAATTAAAAATGAACATTCCAACACTATGCAACAAACGTTCCCGGCCACGCTCCGGACTTACCCGGAGCGAAAGTCGCTCGCCGGGCTAAAGCGTCACCAGTGCGTCATTTCCCTCTGACCTATTCGAACTTTTGATGAGGTGACAGACGCGCTAATGGTGTCGGATCACGCAGCGCATGTGACGTTGCGCATGGGCGAATTGGCAAGGGGAGGTCTCCACCGCATCCTCCAAATGGGGCATGACGGGCGCAGGAGCTGCGGGTAGATTCCACCCCGCGACAAGGGAGAGGATTTCAAGCTGCACCGACA
>JAABRN010000143.1 GCA_011390855.1 Hydrogenophaga sp.
GCCGACCTTGACAGCATCAAGGGAATCGGGCCCGGTACATCAGCCAGGATCCTGGAAGAACGCAAAGGGGCCAAATTCAAAGACTGGAACGATTTCATTCAGCGCGTGTCCGGTATCGGCGACAAGCGCGCGGCCAAGCTCTCTGCTGAGGGTTTGACGGTCAATGGAGCGGTATTCAAGAGCACAGGTGCTGGCACGACCAAGCCCACCAACGCTGCAACGGGAACGAAATAGATTGCCTGGAGCAATACAGACTGTG
>JAABRN010000144.1 GCA_011390855.1 Hydrogenophaga sp.
CACTCACCGGTGAGCTCGGCCTTGGACAGTTCTTCCACGCCCAGGCCGCGCAGCAGCGTCATGAGCTGAAAGGCCTTCGCCGTGGGGATGATCTCGCGGCCTTCGCGGAACATGTATTTTTCGGTCAGCAGGCCTTCGATGATGGCAGCGCGCGTGGCAGGCGTACCCAGGCCTTTTTCCTGCATGGCTTCACGCAGCTCGTCGTCATCCACCAGCTTGCCCGCACCTTCCATGGCGCCCAGCAGCGTGGCTTCGCTGTAGCGGGCGGGCGGCTTGGTCTTCAGGCCCTTGGTTTCCACGGATTCGGTGCGCACGGTTTCGCCTTCGCGCACCGGCACGAGGTTCTGGCCCTTGTCGCCCTCTTTGGCATCGACCACGTCTTCGGCGGCTTCCTTGCCGTAGACCGCCATCCAGCCCGGCTTGACCAGCACCTTGCCTTCGGTCTTGAAGTGATGGTTGACCACACTGGTGATCCGAGTGGTGACCATGAATTCAGCGGAGGGGAAAAACACCGCCAGAAAGCGCCG
>JAABRN010000145.1 GCA_011390855.1 Hydrogenophaga sp.
ACCACCAGGTCGTACAGCTTCTGCTCGGCCTCACTCAAGCCACTGGGGGCCTGCAGCGTGGGGATGATGGCAAAGTGGTCGCTGACCTTCTTGTTGTCGAAGATGCGTTTGCTTGGACGAATGTAGCCATTGTTGAGCGCGGTGAGCGCGTGGGGCGCCAGGTGCTTCATGCCGGAGTCGGCCAGCATCTCGAAGGTCTGCTTCACCGTGGGCAGGTAGTCTTCCGGCAGGGCGCGCGAATCGGTACGCGGGTAGGTCAGGGCCTTGTGACGCTCATACAGACTCTGTGCCAGTTGCAGCGTGGTCTTGGCGGAATAGCCAAAGCGGCCGTTGGCCTCGCGTTGCAGGCTGGTCAGGTCGTACAGCAGACCGCTGGCCTGCGTGGTGGGCTTGCTCTCTTCCTTGACGCTGGCGGCCTTGCCGCGCACGGCATCGGCAATGGCCAGGGCATCGCGCTGGCTCCAGAGGCGGTCGGCACGCTGCTCCAGGTCGGCGTCGTCGCCGGTGGGCTTCTTGAAAGCGGGGTCGAACCACTTGCCGGGATACTCGCCCGCTTCAGCCAGGAAGCTCGCGTGGATTTCCCAGTAGTCGCGGCTGCGGTGGGCGCGTATCTTCTCTTCGCGCTCGACCACGATGGACAGCGTGGGTGTCTGCACCCGGCCCACGGTGGTGAGGAAAAAGCCGCCGTCGCGCGAGTTGAAGGCCGTCATGGCGCGCGTGCCGTTGATGCCAACCATCCAGTCGGCCTCGGAGCGGCTGCGGGCAGCATCGGCCAGGCCCCGCATCTGTGCGTCGCTGCGCAGGCTATCGAACCCGTCCCGGATGGCCGCCGGCGTCATGGACTGCAGCCACAGGCGCTGCACCGGCTTGCCCAGCCCCTGGTAGCCGCCATTCTTGAAACCACCGGCGTACTGTTCAATCAGGCGAAAGATCAGCTCACCTTCGCGGCCCGCGTCACAGGCGTTGATCAGCTGGCCCACGTCCTTGCGCTTGGCCAGCCGCACCACGGCCGACAGGCGCGACTTGGTCTTGTCGATCGGCTTGAGTTCAAAGTACGGCGGCAGCACCGGCAGGTGGGCAAAGCTCCACTTGCCACGCTTCACGTCGAACTCTTCGGGCGCGGCGATCTCCACGAGGTGACCGACGGCCGAGGTGACCACGTAGCGCTCGTTCTCGAAGTGGTCGTCGTGCTTGTCGAACTTGCCCGCCACGGGCGTCAGCGCACGCACGATGTCCTGGGCCACGGACGGCTTCTCGGCAATGACCAGCGTTTTGGCAGAACCTTCAGTTTTCATCTCTACAATCTGGTTTCACGCGCGTGCACACGCGCACATGGGCACGCGCACACCCGCGCGCACCTGCATGAAACAACCTTACCAAAATTTCCACCCGTGACGAAAACCCCTGGTTTCGCCAAGAACTCCCGCCAGGCCCAACCGCGTGCAGCGGGAGGCGCAGCAGCCTCGTCCGGCGGTCTTCGCCGCATACAGACACGGCGCTCCGGTGTGCACGGCAAGGGGGTCTATGCGGTGGTGGATCTGGCCGAGGGCGAGACCCTGATCGAATACGTGGGGGAAATCATCACCTGGGACGAGGCCCTGCGGCGGCACCCTCACGATCCCAGCGACCCGAACCACACCTTCTATTTCCACGTAGACGAAGAACATGTGATCGACGCCAAGGTTGGCGGCAATTCGTCGCGCTGGATCAACCACAGCTGCGACCCGAACTGTGAAGCCGAGGTGGACGAAGGGCGCGTGTTCATTCGCGCCCGGCGCAATATTCCGGCAGGCGAAGAACTGTTCTACGACTACGGCCTCGTGATCGACGAGCCGTACACGGCCCAGCTCAAGGCGCAATACCCGTGCTGGTGCGGCGCCAAGGCCTGCCGGGGCACCTTGCTGGCGCCGCGCCGGCCAGGACGTTCGTCCAAGCTCGGTTGAAATGGAACACCCCCGCGCCGCTTCGCGTCACCCCCTCAAGGGGGCACACCCTCGGACCGGCAAAGCCGGATCCTGGGTGTCGCTGGATCAGAAACACCTCGCTCCGGAAAGATGCCCTGAACGCCGCGCCGCTTCGAGCCACTCGTTCAAGGCCAGGCGCTTGTCCGCTCATGTCTGATCTTCTCGCGCACGCCGAAGCCATCTGGGAAGCGGTGGTGCCCTCGACGCCCGGCTTCACAGTCGAGGTCTTGCGCAGCATCGACTCCACCAACAGCGAACTGATGCGCCGCTCGCGCGACGGCTTGATGGAGCCTCTGCTGCTGGTCGCCGAGGAGCAAACCGCAGGTCGTGGCCGGCTGGGGCGCAACTGGCACAGCCGGCCTGGGCAGTCATTGACCTTTTCACTGGCCCTGCCCATGGCGCCTTTGAGCTGGTCGGGGCTTTCGCTGGCGGTGGGCGTCAGTCTCGCAAACAGCCTTCACCCCGAGGTGAGATTGAAGTGGCCGAATGATCTCTGGTTGCATGAACGCAAGCTGGGCGGCATTCTGGTGGAAACCGCTGGCTCCGGTGCCATGCCCTCATCGGCCACCCTGCAACCACGGCTGGTTGTCGTGGGCGTGGGCATCAACATCGCTCGCCCCTTGTCTTCTTCGGTGGCATCGTCTCCGGACTCTGCTTCCACTCTGACGGCGATGGAACCCGCCGGCCTGGCCGAAGTGCTGATTGGCATCGACGCGGGCGAGGTGCTGGAACGGCTTGTACCCCCGCTGGTGAACGACCTGCAGGCCTTTGCCGTCAGCGGATTCGCAGTGTTTGGCGAACGATTCGCCCAGCGCGATGCGCTGCGCAACCGCTTGGTGCGACTGTCCGACGGGACAGAGGGCACAGCTTGCGGCGTCGACGCCGCCGGTGCATTGTTGGTGCTGACTGCACAGGGCATGCGCCACATCAACAGCTCGGAAGTGAGTGTTCGCCCATGTTGAAGTGGTCCATCTGGTTGCTGCTGCTGGGCAATGTGAGCTACTTCTTGTGGTCTCAGGGGCACTTTGGTCCCGTGGGGCTGGCCCCGGGCGTGGAGAACGAGCCCGAGCGCCTGGAGGCCCAGATTCGGCCTGAGTTGCTGCGTCTGCTCAACGGACCGCAAGGTGCTGAACCAGCGGAGCTCCCTGCGGCGCCCACTACTCCGCTCACACCCGCAGCCGAAAACCCTGTACAGAATTTGCCTCCGGTGGAGGCCCCTCAGGCAGCCGTGGCCGTCACCGGCGCGGCCTGTTGGCAAGTGGGGGGGTTCACCGCCAACCAGGCGGACGGATTGCGGGCGGCGCTTGCCTTGCTGGGATGGCCCCGCAACGAGTGGCAGGTCAACGAGGTGCGGTCGGCCGGGCGATGGGTGGTCTACATGGGTCGCTTTGACGCCGAGCAGATGGCACGCAAGAAGACCGAGCTGCGCGACATCAAGGTGGAATTCCGCGAGGTCTCGATTCCTTCGCTGGGCCCAGGATTGGCACTGGGCACCTTCTCCAGCGAAGCCGCCGCCGAACAGGGCATGCAGGACTTGAATCGAAAAGGCGTGCGCACCGCCCGTGTGGCACAGGAGCGGCCAGAGAGCGTCAGCTACACCCTGCGCTTGCCTGCGGTCACAGCGGCCCAGCGTTCCGCCGTCGAAAGCATCGGTGGGCCGCTGGCGGGCAAGGTGTTGCAGCGGTGTGATTGAGACCTCCCCCCTGCGCCGCTGACGCGGCTTCCCCCCTCTCTGGCGCCTTCGGCTTGGAGGGGGGACGCACCCTGTGGCCCGGC
>JAABRN010000146.1 GCA_011390855.1 Hydrogenophaga sp.
GTGCTGAACCAAAAAGGCAAGGCCAAGCGCTTCGGCAAGACCGTGGGCCGCCGCGACCATGTGCGCAAGGCGTACGTGACGCTGATGCCCGGTCAGGAACTGAACTTCGGTGGGGAGGCCGTCTGATCATGGCAGTCGTAAAGATGAAACCCACTTCACCAGGCCGCCGTGGCATGGTGAAGGTGACGCGCGAAACCCTGCACAAGGGTTCGGGCTACGCGCCCCTGCTGGAATCGAAATTCCAGAAGGCTGGCCGCAACAACAACGGTCACATCACCGTTCGCCACCGTGGCGGCGGCAACAAGCACCACTACCGTGTGGTCGACTTCAAGCGCGACAAGGACGGGATTCCCGCCAAGGTCGAGCGCCTGGAGTACGACCCCAACCGTACGGCGCACATTGCCCTGCTGTGCTACGCCGACGGTGAGCGCCGCTACATCATCGCTCCGCGCGGTGTGGAAGTGGGCGCCACGCTGCTGAGTGGTTCCGAGTCGCCCATCCGTGTGGGCAACACGCTGCCCATCCGCAACATCCCGGTGGGCTCCACCATCCACTGCATCGAGCTGCAGATTGGCAAGGGCGCGCAGATTGCACGTTCCGCCGGTGCTTCTGCCGTGCTGCTGGCCCGCGAAGGCATCTACGCGCAGGTTCGCATGCGCTCGGGTGAGGTCCGCAAGGTCCACGTGGAATGCCGCGCCACCATCGGTGAAGTGAGCAACCAGGAACACAGCCTGCGCCAGCTGGGCAAGGCCGGTGTCAAGCGCCACATGGGTATCCGTCCGACGGTGCGTGGCGTGGCCATGAACCCGATCGACCACCCGCACGGTGGTGGTGAAGGCCGCACCGGTACGGGTATGCCGCCGGTGGATCCGTGGGGCAACCTGACCAAAGGTTACCGCACCCGCAGCAACCGCCGCACGCAGAAGATGATCGTGTCGCGTCGCAAGCAGAAGTAAAGGGCTGACACCATGACTCGCTCACTGAAAAAAGGTCCCTTCGTGGACCAACACCTGATGAACAAGGTCGAGAAGGCTGTGTCCACCAAGGACAAGAAGCCCATCAAGACCTGGTCGCGTCGCTCCATGATCCTGCCCGACTTCATCGGCCTGACCATTGCGGTGCACAACGGCAAGCAGCACGTGCCTGTGTACATCACCGACCAGATGGTCGGACACAAGCTCGGTGAATTCTCGCTGACCCGCACGTTCAAGGGCCACCCCGGCGACAAGAAAGCCAAGAAGTAAGGACACACACCATGGAAACCCGCTCTATCGTTCGCGGCGTGCGCCTGTCGGTCGACAAAGGCCGTCTGGTGGCCGACCTGATTCGCGGCAAGAAGGTGGACCAGGCCCTGAACATCCTGACCTTCACGCAGAAAAAAGCTGCCGTGATCGTCAAGAAGGCTCTGGAATCTGCCATCGCCAATGCCGAACACAACGACGGCGCCGACATCGACGAACTGAAGGTGAAAACCATCCACGTCGAGCAAGGCACCACGCTCAAGCGTTTCTCGGCCCGCGCCAAGGGCCGTGGCAACCGTATCAGCAAACCTACCTGTCACATCTATGTGACGGTGGGCAACTGAGGGTCACTGGCATATGGGACAGAAAATCAACCCCACAGGCTTCCGCCTGTCCGTTTCCCGCAACTGGGCCAGCCGTTGGTACGCCAGCAACCGCGATTTCGCGGGCATGCTGGCCGAAGACATCAAGGTGCGTGAGTACCTGAAGGCCAAGCTCAAGAACGCCGCGGTTTCCCGCGTCGTGATCGAGCGTCCTGCCAAGAACGCCCGCATCACCATCCACTCGGCCCGTCCGGGTGTGGTGATCGGCAAGAAGGGCGAGGACATCGAGAAGCTGAAGAAGGACCTGGCCGCTCAGCTGGGTGTGCCGGTGGCCGTGAACATCGAGGAAGTGCGCAAGCCCGAAATCGATGCCAAGCTGATCGCCGACTCCATCACGCAGCAGCTGGAAAAGCGCATCATGTTCCGCCGTGCCATGAAGCGCGCCATGCAGAACGCCATGCGTCTGGGTGCCCAGGGCATCAAGATCATGTCTTCTGGCCGCCTGAACGGCATCGAGATTGCCCGTTGCGAGTGGTACCGTGAAGGCCGTGTGCCTCTCCACACCCTGCGCGCCGACATCGACTACGGCACCTCCGTCGCCAAGACCACCTACGGTGTGATCGGCGTGAAGGTGTGGGTCTACAAAGGCGACACGCTGGGCCGCAACGATGCCCCTTCCCTGGACAGCACCCCGCGTCCCGACGACGAGCGCCGCCCCCGCGGCCCCCGCCGTGACGGCCGTGGTGATGCCCGCAATGACCGCCCCAGCCGTGGCGCTCCCCGTCGTGCCGGCAGCAATGCCGCGCCCGCCGATGGCAGCGACAAGCCGGCTGAGGCCACCGCTTCCCAACCCGCCGTTAAGCGCGTTCGTTCTGACGCACCCGCACCTGCAGCTGCGGACGGCAAAGGAGAATAACCATGTTGCAACCTGCACGCCGCAAGTTCCGCAAGGAACAAAAAGGCCGCAATACCGGTGTCGCCACCAGCGGCGCCACCGTGGCCTTCGGAGACTTCGGCCTGAAGTCCACCGACCGTGGTCGCCTGACCGCACGCCAGATCGAGTCCGCTCGTCGTGCCATTTCGCGTCACGTCAAGCGTGGCGGCCGCATCTGGATCCGCGTGTTCCCGGACAAGCCGATCTCCAAGAAGCCCGCTGAAGTCCGTATGGGCAACGGCAAAGGCGCCGTGGAGTACTACGTGGCCGAGATCCAGCCTGGCAAGGTGCTCTACGAGATCGTAGGTGTGCCCGAGCAGCTGGCCCGCGAGGCGTTCCAGCTGGCCGCCGCCAAGCTGCCGCTGCGCACCACCTTCGTGACCCGCCTGCTGGGCCAGTGATTCAGGAGAACACCAGATGAAAACGACTGAATTGCGCCAAAAAGACGCCGAAGGCCTGAAAGCCGAAGTGAAATCCCTGCAGAAGGCCCACTTCAACCTGCGCATGCAGAAGGCCACGCAGCAGCTGAACAACACGTCCACGCTGCGCCAGACCCGCCGTGCCATTGCCCGTGCCAAGACCATCCTGGCCGAAAAGCAGGCCGCTGGCCAATAAGGAGTGAACCATGACGGAAGCAACTAAATCCCTCAAGCGCACCCTGGTTGGCAAGGTGGTGAGCGACAAGCGCGCCAAGACCGTGACGGTGTTGGTGGAGCGTCGCGTGAAGCACGAGCTGTACGACAAGATCGTGATCAAGTCGAGCAAGTACCACGCCCACGATGAGAACGGCGAGTACAAGACCGGCGATCTGATCGAGATCACCGAGAGCCGTCCCCTCTCCAAGACCAAGAACTGGGTGGCTACCAAGCTGATCCAGAAGGCTGGCCTGGTGTAAGACACTGCGGCAACGCAAAGCGCTCCCACGAAAAACGACCGACAATGCGCCGGTCGTTTTTTTATTTCCGGACCACCCATCCCCCCACCACAAGCACGAGGAGAACCCATGATTCAAGTAGGTGACAAACTGCCCGCCGCCACGCTGATGGAGTACAGCGAAGTGGAAGGCAACGGTTGCAGCATCGGCCCCAACCCGGTGGATGTGGCGCAGGCCACAGCGGGCAAGACCATTGCCCTGTTTGCCCTGCCCGGCGCATTCACGCCCACCTGCTCGGCCAAGCACGTGCCCGGCTACCTGGAGCATTTCGATGCTCTCAAGGCCGCGGGCGTGGACGAAATCTGGTGCGTCAGTGTGAACGACGCGTTCGTGATGGGCGCCTGGGCGCGGGACCAGAAGACCCACAGCAAGGTGCGCATGTTGGCCGACGGCTCCGCCGATTTCACCAAGGCCACCGGTCTGACGCTGGATCTGACTGCGCGCGGCATGGGCTTGCGCAGCAATCGCTACTCGATGCTGGTGAAAGATGGCGTGGTCCAGACCCTCAACATTGAAGGGCCGGGAAAGTTCGAGGTGAGCGACGCCGCCACCATGCTCGCCCAGGCCAAAGGCTGAGCGGGACACCGTGAGCGCCTGCTACCTCAGGCTGGCCTTGAGGTAGTGGGTGCCCAGCAAGGGGTTGTGGTAGTACGGCGGAATCTCCACAAACCCCAGTTCCTGGTACAAAAAGCGGGCGGCCTCCATCTCGCTCAGCGTGTCCAGCAGCACATGGTCGTAACCCGCCTGCCGCGCCAGTGTCAGCGTCTGCTCCACGAGCTGACGACCCAGCCCGAAACCGCGGTAAGCAC
Organism: Hydrogenophaga sp.; assembly: GCA_011390855.1. Lineage (GTDB taxonomy): Bacteria > Pseudomonadota > Gammaproteobacteria > Burkholderiales > Burkholderiaceae_C > Hydrogenophaga. Next base: position 4,242 of record JAABRN010000146.1, read on the forward strand.
GCCGGACAAACAACCGTTTCATTTCCGACGCATT
>JAABRN010000147.1 GCA_011390855.1 Hydrogenophaga sp.
AGTACGTGAATTGGATGATGCGCAGGTGGGCGCTGTAGCTCACGGAGGAGCACCGCCGCGTGGTCCGGGCGGCTCGGCGATGTTGCCTTTTGGTGGAGACGCTTCCACGCAAGGGTGCGTGCGGGCGTTCAGGTGCGTGTTGCCTGAGGTGGGCGCAACGGGGCGTCCAGCATGGGCGGCCCCCGGCGCACAACAAGGAACCGGGTGGCGCGCCCCGGCTCGACAGGTTGCTTGAAAGCAGGCACCAAAAGAGAAAGTGTGTCAGGCAGATCCGGCAGTTCGTCCATCAGGCCATGCGTGAATGGCAACTGGGCAGGTTTGGCAGCGTGTGCTTCGCCACACGATTTGACCGCGGGCGTGGGTGATGATGCAGCGTTTGCCGTGGCCAGTTCCATGGCGCGCGGCGCGGCTCCGCCCAAAGAAAACGCGCTCACATTCAGAACAAAATGGAGCGCGAAGATCGCGATGAGCCAACGGTGCATGGTTGACGAAGTATAGCGATGACCATGCCCAGAGCCGCGCGCAGCTGGCAGCCGGGGCGATTGATGGCATGCCCGGCACTTCAGTGTGGCGAGCCAATGGCACCCTGGCATGCCTGCGTTGACAATGGCGAGAACCCGCTTTCCTCGTCTTTTCCCAACGGGTTGTCGGAGTCCTCGGTGCCCCTTGTTCAGGTCCGCCTCGCACGCCGCGATGCACCCACCACCGCCGACCCGAAAGCCGCCCTGATCGCGGGCATCTCCGACCTGATGCAGAGCGTGCTCGACAAGCGCCGCGAAAGCGTGGTGGTGATCATTGACGAGGTGGGCCCTGAGAACTGGGGCGAGGGCGGCGAGCCTGTCACCAGGCTTCGAGTCAGCGTGTTCCAGCAGCCTCTGAACCATGCGGATGTCTGTGCCCGCCTGCGACAGATGGGTGGCGAACGAAATGGCGCAAGGTGTGGACTCCAGTACCTGTGCCAGTGTCGCCCCGGAGTGGGCAACTTCAATACCCTGATGCCCACCACGTCCTGCGAGATCGGGCCAACGTCAGAGCTCAGCTCAGCGCGACGTTGATGGCATCTTCAGTGGAACGCAGGATGCCGCGCACCAGCGGAAACATGTCACCGATGGCGTCCAGCAGGCTCCCCACGGTGAGGCTGCTCACGCCGAGCAGGTGGGTCTGGGCAAACGTGGCCGGGCCTGTCCCTGGGGCCTCGGCCAGGCTCTGCCCGATTGCAACGCTGAGGCCGTCGAGTTCCAGGATCTTCAATCGGGCTGGTGTGGACGTTGCTGTCATGCCCATGCGCGACCAATAGGCCAGCGCCACTTTTTCCACGAATTCGCGTTCCATGGAAGCCGCCATCACCTCGCTCACCCAGGGGACCAGTGGGCTGAGATGTGCCTTGGTGTTCTCGTCACACAGAATGCGGTCCACCAGGCCGTTGGTGTTTTCCATGAACCTGGCCAGAGAAGACTTGAAATTTTCGAATTGTGCTTCTTCGCTGCTCATCAATGGCTCCAGAATGTTGCGACTGCGGCCGCTATTGCAGTTGGTTTGATATCGACACCAGCACGGAAGAACTTGAGTTGCATGCGCTTCCGATACGCGTGGATGGGGTGCCGCATGCATCTGGATTGCAATGGATCAGGACCCTCAAAGTACCCAGTCTTGGGATGTTCATCATTGAAGACATCGGTCCAGGTGGCTCGGGTGGGCCGGCTCGGTTGGATCACAGCCAGAGCCGGCGCCCATGTCAATCAGGCGGCTCGGTGTGATCGGGTACAGGTGAATCGCTTTGCCCAGGGCGTCTGGGAAGATGACGTTCTTGCATGAGACCGCCATGGTCAGCAGTGCCGCGAATATCGCCTGAGCTTCTCACGGCATTGCTTCGCAGTGGGCGGGACTGTGCTGTACACCCCTTTCGAAGGGATATCGCACGCAGGGTTGCGCCCGGCAAGTTGGCAGGCGATTACAGTAAGCAGCTTCTTGGGGCGGGAGGTTCAAGGTGTTTCTGATCAGGTCTTTCAGGGTGAAGCTCGGGCTGCTCCCCTTGCTCATGTTGATGGTTCTGTTGCTGGGTGGCTGCAGCAAGGACGATCCGCAGGCCCGGCTGGAAGCCACCGTGCGCCAGCTTCAGGGCAACATCGAGGCCAGGGACGCAGGGGCGGTGATGGACCTCGTGGATGAGCGCTTCCGCATGCAGGGCGATCTGGACGCCGACCGGGCACGCAAGACCATGATGGGCATCTTCTACCGCTACGCCAACATCAAGGTTTTCGCGGTCGGCCACCAGACACGCATCGACCCCGCCTCACCTCTCACGGGCTACACCGAAGCACAGGTGCTGGTGACGGGTGCCCAGGGTCTGATTCCAGAAAGAGCCACTCCCTACAGCGTGCGAATGGAGTGGCGCCTGGTGGACCAGGAATGGAAGCTCTACGATCTGAAATGGGAGTGAGGCAAGCAGCCCATGCCCACGGCGTTCAGAACGGGATCTTCCCGGTCCAGATGTCGCGGTACATGGCCCAGTCGCCCAGAAAGCTGTAGAGCGGGCGCTTGAACGAGGCCGGGCGATTGTGCTCAAAGCCGAAGTGTCCGAGCCATGCAAAGCCATACCCGCACACCAGCCCCACCAGCAGCCACCACGCGTTGGCGGTGAACAGCGCGGAGGCCAGGCAGAGCAGCGCCAGGCTGCTGCCCAGGAAGTGCAGACGCCGGCAGGTGCGGTCGCTGTGTTCTTTCAGATAGAAGGGGTAGAACTCGGCGAAGCTGGTGAATGAGCGGGGGTCGACCGCTTCTGGTGCGTGGCGGGCGGTTGCGGGCATGGTGCGTTCCTTGGTCGGGCAATTGTCTGCCCACGATGTTGCGCCCGTCCGGGCCGGGTCGGCTCAGGGTTTGCCCCATGGGTCTGTCGCGTTTGTGGCTGCGCGTGCCAGCTTTCAGCCGCCGGTGAAGATGCTGGTGGCCAGACGCATCAGCGCAATCACCGGTGTGTCCAGCATGGGCAGGGTGAAGGCGATGCCGAGCAGGCCGGCCGAGAGTGTGAGCGGGAAGCCGATGGCGAAGGCGTTCATCTGCGGCGCAATGCGCGAGACGATACCCAGCACGATGTTGATGAACAGCAGCATGCCGATCATGGGCAGCGCGATCCACAGACCATAGCGGAACATCACCGCACCCAGTTCGTGCAGGCGCAGCCGGTTGATCGATTCGAAAGCGTTGCCCCCCACAGGGAAGGTCTCGAAACTGGCCACCACCACCTGCAGCAGCATGAGGTGCCCACCCAGCACCACAAACAGCAGCATGGTCATGTTGCCGAAGAAGCGGCCCACAGTGCTTGTCTGGGAGTTGGTCGACGGGTCAAAGAATCCCGCGAAGTTCAGGCCCATCTGAAGGCCGATCAGCTCACCAGCCAGTTCCACCGACGCGAACACGATGCGCACCGCCAAGCCAATCGCGATGCCGATCACCACCTGTTGCAGCACCACCTGAAAAGCCATGGGATCTGTCAGTCCAATCAGCGGTTGCGCCGGCAACCCCGCCTGCGCGCACACCGCCACAATGAACGCCAGCCCCACCCGCGTGCGCACCGGCACCGACCGCGAAGAAAAGATAGGCGCGCTCGAAAACACCGCCAGGATGCGCAGAAACGGCCAGAACACCGGCATGACCCAGGCCATGATGTCGGCTTCGGTGAAGGTGGGCATGTCAGTGACTCACCGAGGAACGGCGCGGGATGTGAGGTCCTAAAGCTTCCGGCGCGAAATGCCTTGTTCCAGAGATACCGAGGAACCGGCTTCGCCGGGCCTCTGGTATCGCCCCCCTTGATGTGGGTGACGCGAAGCGGCGCGGGGGGTGCACCTCTAGACCGCGAAGTTGGGGATAGACAGGATGGTGTTGCGGATGAACTCCACCATCGTCGTCATCATCCACGGGCCAGCGATGGCGAACACCGCGATGGCTGCGATCAGCTTGGGTACGAACGACAGCGTGGCTTCGTGAATCTGTGTGATGGCCTGGAAAAGGCTCACCATCAGACCCACGCCCAGCACCGTGGCCAGCACGGGTGCAGCAACCATGAGCAGAAGGAAGAGGGCGTTCTGCCCCATCGTGAGGGCGGCTTGGGGATCCATGTCTTCTCCTACTGGGCAAACGATGCGGCCAGTGAACCAAGCAACAAATTCCAGCCGTCCGCCAACACGAACAGCATCAGCTTGAACGGCAGCGCCACCAGCACGGGTGACAACATCATCATGCCCAGTGACATCAGCACACTGGCCAC
>JAABRN010000148.1 GCA_011390855.1 Hydrogenophaga sp.
TCGATGATCCCGAGGTAGGCGCAGCATACGGTCGCCAGCTACCCTCAAGAGAGGCCAATCTATTGGCAACGCACGCGCGGCTGTTCAACTATCCAGGAGAAATGCGAACTATCCGATTAAAAGACCGCGCAGAACTGGGTTTCCGAAGCTGCTTCCTGTCGAACTCTTTTGCTGCCTACCGCGTGAACGACCTGATTGCTGTAGGCGGATTCCCAACCTGCGTAATTCTGGGGGAGGACACTGCGGTGGCCGCACGAATGCTGCTCAACGGAAAGGCCATTTGCTACCGCGCTGACGCTAGTGTGTACCACTCGCACAACTACACAATTGCAGAAGAATTTCGACGTTACTTCGACACCGGTGTATTTCACGCCCGATCACCCTGGCTGCTGGATAGCTTCGGAGGCGCCAGTGGAGAGGGCAGGCGATTCGTGGTGTCCGAGATTCGCTATCTTCTGGAGACGGCGCCGTGGCTGCTACCTGAGGCAGCTTTGCGTACCTTGATGAAGCTAGCCGGTTACCGCTTGGGAAGAATCGAAAGTATCTTGCCCTTGCTCCTCAAGCGCCGCCTCAGCATGTTTCGTGGCTACTGGACAAGCACCTCACCCAAGCGTCGATCGGTCGGGTAGCTCGCCGTCGTCGCGTGCCACGGTTCACCGCACCAAACTCGCTCCCGCTTCGTCCCCTCGAGCGGCATCGAGCATTCGCCCCAACGTTTCATCCAGGCCCGGCCGATGAAGGCGAAAGCCATGATCGGCCATCAGCGCATCTAACTTGGCCGGACTACCGCACAGGCGATGCACCTCGTTGGCTCGGACAAACGACGGGTTGACCTCGATACGCAGACTGTGACCCGTGATCCGCTGAAGTGCGTCAATGACCTCCTGAAGGGCATGTGGCTGCCCTGAACAAACGTTGTAAACCTCGCCCGGCACACCCCACTCGAGCAGGCGCAGGTACGCGTCGCAAACCATTCTCACATCGTTGAATTCGCGCTCCACATGCAGATTGCCCATGGAAATAGTCGCCTGGCGTCGCGCGAAATGATCTACCAACTTCGGAATCACGAAGTTCAAGGCCTGCCCCGGACCGGTGTAATTGAAGGGACGGGTGACAACAAGGGGCAAACGCTCAGCATAGGCACGCGCCAAGTACTCCATCGCCAGCTTGCTCATGGCGTAATGGTTTACTGGCGCAGGGGCCTGGGTCTCGATGATGGGCGAGTGTTCGCAGTTGCCATAGATATTGGCGCTGCTTGCAAGCAGGACTCGGCGGGGTACGTTTGGGAGCAGAGCAAGTGCCGCCAATAGGTTCGTGGTGCCGACGACATTGACCGCATAGAACGCGTTGTCGTCACCATGCCCCACGAAACTAATCGCGGCCAGGTGAACCACTGCATCGGGCGCAAGCGACAAGATCTCCGCCTTCAATCCAGCGGGATCGGTCAGGTCAGCGCGCAGAGCGTGCACCTCGTGCCCCTGCGTCTGCGCCAATGGCGCCAACTCACGTCCTGTAAATCCATCGGCACCAGACAATAAAATTTTCAATCGGACCTCGCTCGAATATCCCGGCATGGTTCAGCGACCTACGGTCGCAGTCTGCCAAAGGGGCGCCCCGTAGACGCTGTAGATCACCACATTGCCATCTTCTTGTACCCTAAGCGTTGCGCCAGGATTTCCCTGCGTACCGGAATTCCATAGGGGACGCCCATTCGCATAGATAACGAGGTTGCCATCGGGTTGCAGCGAAAGGCTGGTGGCACCCTTACCTGCCGTTGCGCTATTCCAGACAGCGACGTGCTTCGAGTTGTACAGCACCAAATTGCCGTCTGCCTGAAAGTGCAACTCGTATCCTGAGCAAGTTTTCCAGCCCATCCCTGGTGCGAAGTCCACGGATTTGCTCGACGTCTTCACTTCGTGCTGTCGGAGGCAATCCTTGCCGAGTGCGCTGCGCAGCGCATCGCCCGTGGCGACGCAACCCTGAAGCCCGAGCAAAGCGGCATATCCAAGGCAAACGAGCCATCCTCTATAAGCGATTTTCATTTCGGCACCTCTTTCTTAAATCAGGGAGCCGGCTAAGCAGCTCGACTGCGTCGACAACCCGAACCAACCGCAAAGACGCCCTCATCAGTACGAAAATCCCGCACGGTTACGGCGAAGGTCAGCGTCTACCATCATCTGGCACAACTGTTCCAGCGTGGTAACAGGTGACCAGCCGAGTTTGGCCTTGGCCTTGGCTGGATCACCGATCAGCAGTTCGACTTCGGCCGGGCGATAGAACTTCGGATTAACGCGAACCACCGTCTTGCCAGTTGCGATGTCAACAGCCGTTTCACTATCGGCCGCACCGCGAAACTCCACCGTGATGCCGGCCCCCTTGAAGGCCATCCGTACAAACTCGCGTACGGTTTCAGTCCGGTTGGTCGCAAGCACATAGGTATCAGGTTCGTCGGCTTGAAGCATGCGCCACATGCCTTCCACATACTCCTTGGCGAAGCCCCAGTCGCGCCTAGCGTCTAAATTACCTAACTCAAGAACGTCGAGCGTACCCAGCAGGATCTTGGCCACACCGTCCGTGATTTTCCGAGTCACGAACTCGCGCCCGCGAAGCGGACTCTCGTGATTGAACAAAATGCCGCTACTACCGAAGATGCCGTAGCTCTCTCGATAGTTCACTGTCATCCAATGCGCATAGAGCTTGGCCACCCCATACGGACTGCGGGGATAAAAGGGCGTGTCCTCTTTCTGCGGGATGGCCTGCACTTTGCCAAACATCTCTGAGGTGGAGGCTTGGTAAAAGCGGATCTTGGGGTTAATCAGACGGATGGCCTCAAGCACATGCAAAGCGCCTATCCCGGTGATCTGCGCTGTTGTGCTGGGCTGCTCAAAACTGACGCCAACAAAACTCTGCGCCGCCAAGTTGTAGATTTCGTCAGGCTGCACCTTTTGCACCAATGCAATGGTGCATCCCAAGTCCGTTAGGTCAAACTCGACCAAGTGCAAATTGGGGTGGTTTTGAACACCTTGGTCCTCCATTCGCCAAAAATTGACTGAGCTGGTTCGACGGTATGTACCGTAGACAACGTAGCCTTTTTCGAGGAGAAGTTGCGCTAGATAAGCGCCGTCTTGGCCTGTGATTCCTGTAATGATTGCCTTCTTCGTCATCGCTTGGTTCTTCCGATCATTATTTGAGAATTCCGCCGCTCTGTTTGCGGCGCTGCCGCAAGAGCCGGCGAGTCATCGTTCCCACCCAGGCGCCTCGCCAGCGGAGGGTACCTGTGTTCAGCCCGCCATCTTGCGGTTCGCTGCTATGTCTGGGCCATTTCGACATCGCCGTTGCGCACTGCCTCAAGCGGCGTCCGTAAGCCGTCAGTGATGTCCTGTGGCCTGGTGCCAGACTGCGGCAATTGGACTGGAACTCGCGCTAAACGTTGCCGAGGTTGAATCCGCGATAGGCCCAGAAGGCACGGAGCATGCCCATCAGATCCGCCCGCAGATGTCAGCCAGACGGACGATACGTCCTCACCCAAGTACCCACTACACTGACCTTCGATCTGCACCAGTTCGCCCTCCCTCCACGTTGGTCAAACGGTGCTTTTCCTGCAGAGGGATGTACTGGTACTGACCAGGTAGGGTTTGCGCTCCCGGTCGCCAGGCCTGGACCATCGCCACTCCATGCACCACCACCCAGTGCTCAGCAATCACTACAGTGTCGCTCCTAGCACCTGCAGTATGGACTTGCGCAACAACAGGCCACCTGCCCACATCACTGCACCTGAACTCTGCCGATACAGATGTGAAGTTGCTGGCCTTCTCCAGGGAGGGTATGGGCACAGCCTGCCCGGACACTGGTCTCAAACGGGTACCTGCCCCCCCTGAGAGCACAGTCGATACTTGCTGCATGGCTAAAATGTGACAAGCGAAAGTTTGAATTCTAGTCGGCGCGTCTCCCCTGAATGCCCCATCCAATTTGAGGCATTCGCCACCAGAGATTGGAGTGGGCTGCAGCCAAAGGCGTCAGTGGCGGCACGCATCAATGGCGGTGGCGAACAACTACAGCAAAACAGGGTTAGGGAGACATGAGCGATCCTTCGAGAGACCGGGAGTCTTCGGTATTGGCACCGAGCATCGGCAAGGTACGCCTGAGCAAGGCGATTCTGGTGCTTGGCGACATGCTTGCCTTCGCGCTCGGTGCGCTGATTGCCTCATTTGTCGCGGTCGCCATCGCAGGCGCCCCAGGCTTTGCGGACTGGATGCGCCCCCA
>JAABRN010000149.1 GCA_011390855.1 Hydrogenophaga sp.
GTCGCTCTCATTGCGAAAGTAGGCCAGGGTGTCTTCGGTCAACAGGCCGTTGGTGCGGGCACCTTCGAGCTGCCTGAAGCGCTGCGCCAGTTGGCGGTCGTCGTTGATCAACGTTGCAGCGTGCTGGTAGAGCATGCGCGCCTGACCCAGCAGGTCGAGGCTGTTGTTGGCCAGTGCCAGATCCTCTTCGAGAACCGGGCCGTGGCCGCACCATTCCGCGTTTCGCTGGCCCAGTACCAGGGCGTTGTCGGCGAGGTGGAGCAGGTAGTCAATGGGAGCCCCCATGCTCCCCGCTGCGCCTGGTTCGCCGCCCTCCAAGGGGGCGCTCGCCTGCTTGGTGCCCTGCGCTGCGTGCGGTTCGGCTGCCTTCATCACATGTGCCCCACTTCCTTGGGTATCTCGTAGAAGGTCGGGTGCCGGTACACCTTGTCGGCCGCCGGGTCGAAAAAGCTGTCCTTGCTGTCGGGCTCGCTGGCCGCGATGCTGTTGGATGGCACGACCCAGATGCTCACGCCCTCCTGGCGCCTGGTGTATACGTCGCGTGCCATCTGCAGCGCGTGCTGTGCGTCACTGGCGTGCAGGCTGCCGCAGTGCTTGTGCTCCAGGCCCTGCTTGCTGCGAACGAATACCTCCCACAGGGGCCATTCTTTCAGTGCAGTGGTGTTCATGCCGCCTCCTTCATGGCGCGTGCCTGTTGTTTGGCGGCGTGGGCTAGGGCCGCTTCCCGCACCCAGGCGCCGTCGTTCCACGCTTTCACGCGTGTCGCCAGCCGTTCCTTGTTGCAAGGTCCGTCGCCGTTGACCACGGCCCAGAACTCGTCCCAGTCGATCTGACCGTAATCGTGGTGGCCGCGCGCTTCGTTCCATTTCAGGTCGGGGTCCGGCAGCGTCACGCCCAGCACCTCGGCTTGCGGCACGGTGGCGTCCACAAACTTCTGGCGCAAGTCGTCGTTGCTGATGCGCTTGATGCCCCAGCGCATCCCCTGCACGCTGTTGGGGCTGTCTGCGTCGGGTGGGCCAAACATGGCCAGGCATTTCCACCACCAGCGGTTCACCGCATCCTGCACCATGGCTTTTTGCTCTGCAGTGCCCTGCATCATGGTCAACAATGCCTCGTAGCCCTGTCGCTGGTGGAAGCTCTCTTCCTTGCAGACGCGAATCATGGCGCGAGCGTATGGTCCGTAGCTGCATCGGCACAACGGAATCTGGTTCATGATCGCCGCGCCATCCACCAGCCAGCCGATCACGCCCACATCGGCCCAGGTGAGGGTGGGGTAGTTGAAGATCGAGCTGTACTTGGCTTTGCCGCTGTGCAGCGCGTCAAACATCTGGTCGCGGCTGGTGCCCAGGGTCTCGGCGGCGCTGTAGAGATACAGACCGTGCCCGCCTTCGTCTTGCACCTTGGCTACCAGAATCGCCTTGCGCTTGAGGCTGGGTGCGCGCGAGATCCAGTTGCCTTCGGGCAGCATGCCCACGATTTCGCTGTGCGCGTGCTGGCTGATCTGACGTACCAGGGTTTTGCGGTAGGCGTCGGGCATCCAGTCACGCGGCTCGATCTTGCCGTCGGCGTCGACCACTGCGTCGAACCCGGCCTGGAGCGCCGGATCCACTTTGCTGGCGGTGTCAGGCACGGCTTTCAGAGCACCGACTTTGGCGTCGGATTCGTCAGGAACATTGAAAGATTGGGTGTACATCGGCAACTCCTTCGCCGGCTGCTTTGGACCGGCTCGGGCAGTATAGCCAATTAACCGACCGATCGGTCGGTTAATTGGCTATTCCGCATCAGGGTTTTCCAGAGCGTCAGAGTTGATCTGCGCACTCACATTCGCTTACTTGCCTGTGTCCGACTGACCGTACATTTGCAGACCATGACCCACGAACCTGCCCCTCCACTGGCCTGTTGCCCGCCTCCACTTACCGGGAGTTTCATGACCACAGCGGGGAGCTTGATCCTGACTGCGGCTGCACTTGTTGCCTGCGGTGGGAGCAGCGACGCTCCACCCGATTCCAGTGATGCTTCCAGCAATGCAAGCATGGGCACGCCCCCACAGAGCGAGAGTGCCGACCTGGCTACCGACCCTCAGGCTTCGGGGCCAACGACAGATGCATCCGCGCCGGTCACCGGCCCGACCACTGCACCAGCACCAGCACCAGCACCAGCACCAGCACCAGCACCAGTAACTTCAACGGGTTTGATCGCCCTTGACGCAAGCACCAGCTGTGGGATCTCCGCCTTTCAGGCTGATCTCCTGCAGCAAATCAACGCAGCCCGGGCTACTGCCCGCCAATGTGGTGCGAATGCCATGCCCGCCGTTTCCCCATTGAGCTGGAATGACCGTCTTTTCTCAGCAGCGGCCCGCCATTCGACAGACATGGCCCAGAACAACTATTTTTCTCACACCAGCCTGGACGGGCGTACGCTGGGTCAGCGCGTCCGCAACGAGGGCTATGCCTGGACAGGTGTCGGAGAAAACATTGCCGCAGGCCAAAGCTCGGTAAACGTGGTGATGTCCGGCTGGCTGTCCAGCCCTGGTCATTGTGCAAACATCATGCGTGCCACCTACACGCACGTGGCGGTCTCCTGCGTGCGTCAATCCGGCAGCACCTATGGCCGCTACTGGACCATGGTTCTGGCCAGGCCCTGAGCAGCCAGCTGTTGCCTGGGGACCTGTGCGGGATCAGCCGCCGCCCGTGTCGAGCGATTGCGCCTTGCCCCTCCCGCGACCCAATACATCAAGCAAGACCGGTAACGTGGCCTCGAGTGACGCCTTGAGCGTGTGAGGCGGATTGATCACGAACATGCCGCTGGCCGTCAGGCCGGGTCGATCGTCTGGTCCGTGCGTTGGATCCTGGCCAATCGCAAGCGTGGCATGTAACCAAGGCCTCTTGGCCTGGTTGGAAACTGTTTTCAGTCGTCTGGGGAGGTCGTGCGCCTCTGGTCGGGGAATGACGGGGTACCAGACCAGATAGGTGCCGGTGGGGAAGCGCTTGATCTGCTCCTGGATGCAGGCGATCACTCTGCCATAGTCGGATTTCAGTTCGTAGCTGGGATCCATCAGCACCAGGGCGCGGCGCGAACCGGTGGCCGAGGGCGGTGGTGGCAACAAGGGTTTCAGTCCTTCAAAACCGTCTTCCATGACCACCGCCACTTGCCGGCCGGCCTCCAGTTGGGCGATGTTGGCCGCCAGGGTCCTGCTGTCTGTGGGATGGAGTTCAAAAAGCTTGAGCTTGTCCCGCGATTCGGTGCGCAACAGGTGGTGCATCACGAATGGTGAGCCCGGGTACACCCGAAGCGATCCCGAGGGATTGAAGCTTTCGACGAGGTCCAGATAATCGTCTACTGCGGTGGCGGACGGTGCGGCTTTGCCCTGCACCGGTCGCAGCGCCCCCATCAGCTTGACCACGCCGTCCTTGGCCTCGCCACCGGTTTCCGTGTAATCACCATCCAGGCGATAGAGGCCGGCCCCGGCGTGGGTGTCAACCATGGTCAGCCCCGCCTCCTTTTGCATCAGGTGGCGCAAGGTGGCGATCAGGACGGTGTGTTTGAGCACATCGGCATGGTTGCCTGCATGAAAGGCGTGTCGGTAACTGAACATCCGCGCATGTTAGCGTTTGGAATCACCGCTATGCACAAAATTTGCGACAGACACCGAATCTTTCGTACAATCGAGGGCTTCGCAGCGTTTTGCTGGCTCCGCGGCGAAGTAACCAAACCCCACCTAAGAGCGTTCCATCAGAGAACGACCGACCGTGGAAAAGAGCCGCCAAACCATCTCAGCCAAGAGAAACTCATGACCAAAACGTTCAGCGCCAAAGCAGCTGACGTGACGCACGAGTGGTTTGTGATTGACGCGACCGACAAGGTCCTCGGACGAGTAGCCAGTGAAGTTGCTCTCCGTTTGCGCGGCAAACACAAGGCCATTTATACGCCTCACGTCGATACCGGTGACTACATCGTCATCATCAACGCAGCCAAAATCCGCGTCACGGGCAACAAAGCCCTCGACAAGGTGTACTACCGTCACTCGGGCTATCCCGGCGGTATATCTGCCACCAACTTCCGCGACATGCAGGCCAAGCACCCCGGCCGCGCACTCGAGAAGGCCGTCAAGGGCATGCTGCCCAAGGGTCCTCTGGGTTACGCCATGATCAAGAAGCTCAAGGTGTATGGCGGTGCAGAGCACCCCCACACCGCCCAACAGCCGCAAGTGCTGGAACTCTAAAGGAGCCTTGAGATGATTGGTGAATGGAACAATGG
>JAABRN010000151.1 GCA_011390855.1 Hydrogenophaga sp.
TGCGCGTGCGTCCCGAATTGCTTGACCGGCTGGTCAATCAGGCCGGTGAGGTGATCATCACCCGTTCGCGTATGGAGTCGGAACTGGTGACCTTGCGAGGTTCGCTCAAAGACCTTACCGGCAACCTGGATCGCCTGCGCATGCAGCTTCGTGACATCGAGCTTCAGGCAGAGACCCAGATGCAATCGCGTCTGGCTCAGGCTCGCGACGCAGACCAGTCGTTCGACCCGCTGGAATTCGACCGCTTCACCCGAGTGCAGGAGCTCACCCGCATGATGGCCGAGTCGGTCAACGACGTGGCAACCGTGCAGCGCAACCTGCAACGGGCAGTGGAAGCAACCGAAGACGGACTCGTGGCGCAGGCGCGCCAGACCCGGGAGCTTCAGCGCGATCTGCTGCGCACGCGCATGGTGGAATTTGAAGGTATTTCCGAGCGCCTCTACCGGGTGGTTCGACAGGCATCAAAAGAAACCCACAAGCAGGTGCGTCTGGATATCACCGGCGGCAACATCGAAATGGACCGGGGCGTTCTGGACAGGATGACCGCCGCTTTTGAACACTTGCTGCGCAACAGTGTGGTGCACGGGATCGAGTCGCCCGAGCAACGCGCCGCGGCAGGCAAACCGGCTGAAGGCCGTATCGAAATTCGTCTTGCACAGGAACTCAACGACGTGTCGGTGGTGTTCAGTGACGACGGTGCCGGCCTGGATCTGGACCGCTTGCGGGAAAAGGCCCAGGGTCAGGGCATCGTGCAACCCGGCGTCGAACTCTCGGATGCCCAAGCCGCGCAACTGGTGTTCGAGGCGGGTCTGAGCACGGCACAAGAAATTTCCGAGCTGGCTGGTCGCGGTATCGGCATGGATGTGGTGCGTTCCGATGTGGTGGCCCTGGGTGGCCGGATCGAAACCAGCAGTGAGCGTGGCCAGGGTGCCAGCTTCAAACTGGTGCTGCCGCTCACCACCGCCGTGACGCAGGTGGTGATGATCCGGGCGGGTGCACTCACCCTGGGTGTGCCTTCCAACATCGTGGAGCTGGTGCGCCGCGTCAGCGCGGACGAACTCGCCCAAGCCTACGCGACAGGAACCCTGCACGCGGGGACAGAAGACATTCCTTTCTACTGGGCCGGCGCCTTGCTGCAGTCTTCGCCGCGATCGGTCGAAGCCGCCCGCACGCTGCCCGTGGTGATCTTCCGAAGTGCCGCCCAGCGCGTGGCCATGCATGTGGACGCAGTCCTCGGCAACCAGGAAGTGGTGGTCAAGAACCTGGGTTCGCAGCTGTCGCGTCTGCCCGGACTGGCGGGTATGTCGATTCTGGCCTCGGGTGCCGTGGCGCTGATCTACAACCCCGTGGCGTTGGCGACGGTGTACGGCGCACATGTCAACCAATGGGTGACCGCTCAGGTGCACGCTCCTGTGCCGGCACAGGGCGACAACATTTCTGCTGCTGATCTGGCCACCAATGCCGTCCCGCTGATTCTGGTGGTAGACGATTCGATCACGGTGCGGCGCGTCACCCAGCGTCTGCTGCAGCGTGAAGGTTACCGGGTATCCCTGGCGGCGGATGGTTTGCAGGCGCTGGAACGCTTGCAGCAGGAACGGCCGACCGTGGTGCTTTCCGATATTGAAATGCCGCGCATGGATGGTTTTGACCTGGTGCGCAACATTCGTGGAGACGCTCGCTTGTCCGGTTTGCCAGTGATCATGATCACTTCTCGCATCGCAGAAAAACATCGCGAGCATGCCCGGGAACTGGGTGTGGACCACTACCTTGGCAAGCCCTATTCGGAAGACGAGCTGCTGGCTCTCATTGGTCATTACGCGCAGCTCGCAGTGGAACAAGGCTGACTCGCTCACTGCACAGCATCTGAGCACACCCCCACTGCGCTGCGCAAGACCTCCTCAAGATAGGCCAATGACTGCCGCTGGAGAAGCCGGTTCTGCGGTGTTTCCGGGTTGGGCTCACGCGCTTCGGAGGGATGCCTTTTTGCAGGCTGCTCAGCTGTCATCACGTTCGCTCAAGTGGCGCTCCAGCGTGGCAGCTTGATGGTCAAAGTTTCTTTGGACTCTTGACCACGGCGTAACGCAGCAGCGTGGCCTCTCTCGCCTCGGCGTGGTTCACGATCGGTAGTGGGTAGTTTTCACCCAGTACCACCCCAGCTGCAGCCTTTTCCACCTCGTTGGCCTTCCATGGCGCATGAATGGCTGCGTCTGGCAAGCCGGCCAAGTGAGGCAGGTAGCGCCGGATGAACTTGCCGCCCGGGTCGAATTTCTCGCTCTGGGTCACTGGATTGAAGATGCGGAAGTAGGGCTGCGCATCACATCCGCTGGAACTCGCCCACTGCCAGCCCCCGTTGTTCGCGGCAAGGTCAAAGTCGATCAGGTGTTCGGCAAAGTAGCGCTCCCCCCAGCGCCAGTCGATACCCAGGTCTTTCACCAGGAAGCTGGCCACCACCATGCGCAAGCGGTTGTGCATGTAGCCGGTCTGGTTGATTTGCGCCATGGCCGCGTCGACCAGCGGGTAGCCGGTGCGCCCCTCGCACCAGGCTCCAAACAAGGTCTTGGCGTGCTTGCCGCTTTCGAACTTGATGTTGTCGTATTCCGGCTTGAACGCATTTCCGACCACATGGGGGTGATTGGCCAGCACCTGGTGGTAAAAATCCCGCCAGATCAACTCTGACAGCCATGTGCTGGCGCCACCCATGCCCTGCAGATGCAACTGGTAAGCCACCGAAGCCACTTGCCGGATGGAGATGGTGCCAAACCGCAGGTGCACACTCAGATAACTGGGCCCCTTCACGGCCGGAAAGTTGCGGGCTTCTTCGTACCGGTCGATGCGCTGTACAAAATCGTCGAACAGTTGGTGCGCTCCGCCGCTTCCCGTGGGAATGGGCAGTTGGGACAGATTGCTTGGTTCAAAGCCGATGGTCGACAAGTTCGGGACAGGGGCTGAAAGCTCCTCAGGCACAGAGGCCAACGAAGCCCCGTATTTGTCAACTGGATAGGGTTTGAGGTGGTATGGGGTGAGCTGCTTGAGCCATGCGTTCTTGTATGGCGTGAACACGCCAAAGGCATGCCCGGCCTGGGTGAGCACCTCACGGCGCTCAAAGATCACGTGATCCTTGTGGCTGTGCATCAGGATGCCAGCGTGTGCAAGACTGCCGAAAACCTGGGCATCGCGCGTCAACGCGACTGGCTCGTCATCGTGATTGACAAACACGGCCTGGACCTGCAACTCTTGCGCGAGCGCAGGGATATCGTCCTGGGCGCGAGCATGGCGCACGATCAACCTCGCCCCGCTGGCGCCGTTCCCTTCGGCCATCTTGCGCAGTTGTCTATCCAGGTCAACCAGCGATTCACGGATGAACTCGACGCGGCGATCAACGCGGGGCAGCCTGTCGAGGATGTCCGTATCAAAGACGAACACACACCAGACCTGCTTGCAGGCCTTGAGCGCGTGATGAAGGGCGGCGTTGTCATCCGCGCGCAGGTCACGGCGGAACCACATCAAGCCTTTGTCGTATGTGTTCATGGGGGCGTCCGGCGCGCGAGCGGCCGAAAAAATGGCGCGGCTTAAAATCCCGCGATGTCCGCTGATTTTGCCCCCACCAACCTGACCAATCATTTCCTGATTGCGATGCCCGCCTTGAGCGACGAGCTATTCGGCCGCAGCGTGGTGTTTCTGTGCGAGCACAGTGACAAGGGTGCCTTGGGCCTGGTCATCAACAAACCCAGCGACATCCTGTTGCCCCGCCTGTTTGAAAAAATCGATCTTTCCCTGGGTCGGGAAGACCTGTCCGATCAACCCGTGTTTCAGGGTGGGCCGGTGCAGACCGAACGCGGATTCGTCCTGCATGACGCGGTCGAGGGTGGGGAGGGTGAATCGGTGTACGCGTCCACGCTCTCGATTCCCGGTGGACTGGAGATGACCACCTCCAAAGACGTGCTGGAAGCCATCTCCTCGGGTGCCGGCCCGCGCCGGGTTTTCGTGACGCTGGGCTACGCTTCCTGGGGTCAGGGCCAGTTGGAGTCAGAGATCACCGAAAACAGCTGGCTCACGGTGGAAGCCGACCCCAGCCTGATTTTTGATGCCCCGGTGGCCGAGCGGTACGAGAGGGCCATGGGCCTGCTTGGTTTGCAGCCCTGGATGCTTTCGCCTGATGCTGGGCATTCATGATGCTCCCCCCGCGCCGCTTCGCGTCACCCCCCTCTCTCGCCTTCGGCGGGAGGGGGGCCATACCTTCGTCCCGGCAAAGCC
>JAABRN010000152.1 GCA_011390855.1 Hydrogenophaga sp.
CACACCCGATGGCTTCGAGCTTCTACAGATGCCAATGCGCTCGGTGCCTGCGCGCTTCATGGAGCTGGACCGGGCTCGGCCAATCGCCTGCCTTTGTCATCACGGTGCGCGAAGTGCTCAGGTCGTGCGCTTCCTGATGGAGCAAGGCTTCACCGAGGTGGTCAACCTGCATGGCGGCATTAACGCCTGGTCACAGGAAAAAGATCCCTCCGTGCCGCGGTATTGAATTTCTCAGGCACGACCGCGCCGATCGGCCCATCCGCCCAAAACAACCCCGTCTCTCACTCACAAAGGTTCCTGCCATGACGTCCTACTCAGCCAGTCCACCGCTCCATCGCAACCGGTCTGCCCTGGGTCGTGCGGCTCTCGCTGCCCTGCTCACTTTCAGCGCAGCGGGCGCACAGGCGCAGAACCTGCTGGAGCTCTTCGAAGCCGCCCGTGGCTTTGATGCCGGCTACCTTTCAGCCCGTTCCCAGTTTGACGCCAATCTCGCCCGCGCAGAACAGGCACGTGCAGGCCTTTTGCCGCAGGCGGGACTGTCTGCTGGCGCCAACTGGGGGAACGTCGATACGGCGGGTGCAGGGGCAAGCCGCAGCATCAACAACCAGAACGTGACGCTTTCTGCCAACCAGCCCCTCTACCGCCCCGCCAACCGGTTGGCCTTCGAACAGGGACAGCTGTCGGTGGAGGTCGCCAGGTCGCAGTTGGTGCAGGCCGAGCAAGAGCTGGTCTTGCGCACCACCAGCGCTTACTTTGATGTGCTGGCCGCCATTGACACGCTGGCATTTGTGCAGGCACAAAAGTCTGCGGTGTCGGAGCAGCTGGCTTCGGCCAAGCGCAACTTCGAGGTGGGCACCACCACCATCACCGATTCGCGCGAAGCGCAAGCCCGGTTCGACCTGGTGGTGGCGCAGGAAATCGCCGCCGAGAACGACCTTCGGGTCAAGCGGCTTGCGCTGGACCAGCTGGTGGGAAAGAGTGACGTGACACCGCGGCCGCTGGCCGTACCGGTCGCGTTGCCGGCCGTCAGTCCAGCCAACCCGGAAGCCTGGGTGGCACAAGCCGAAACGACGCACCCCACCATTCTTCAAGCCACTCGCGGCCTGGAGATTGCCCAGCTTGAAACCCGCAGGGCCGAGGCAGGGCACAAACCCACACTCGACCTGGTGGGCCAGTACCAGGTCGCACGCGGACCATCCACGCTGTTTCCCACCGCAGGCAACGTGCGCACCAACACGGCCAGCGTGGGCGTCCAGTTCAACATGCCCCTGTTCGCCGGGTATGCCATCCAGAACCGGGTCAAGGAAACGCTGGCCCTTGAAGAAAAAGCGCGCACCGATCTGGAAGCCGCCAGGCGCGGTGTCACCCAGGCCACCCGCAGCGCCTACTTTGGCGTGCTCTCCGGGCAAGGTCAGGTCAAGGCACTGGAAGCCGCCGAGGCTTCCAGCCAAAGCGCACTGGAAGCCAACCAGCTGGGCTATCAGGTGGGTGTGCGCATCAACATTGACGTGCTCAACGCCCAGAGCCAGCTGTTCCAGACCAAGCGCGATCTGGCGCAAGCGCGCTACAACGTGTTGCTGGGCCAGTTGCGGCTCAAGCAGGCCAGCGGTCAGCTCACGCCCGCAGACCTCCAAGCCATCAATGCCTTGCTTGCCCAGTAAAGCGAGATACACTGCCCGCCACGCAGACGCCAAGCCCGTCCGCGATCAGTGAAGGGTTTTCATGCAAGCAGTGAATGTGCTGTGCATCAAGTGGGGCAAGAAATACGGCCCCGAGTACGTCAACAAGCTGCACAACATGGTTGGGCGCAACCTCAAGCGCCCATTCCGCTTTGTGTGCCTGACCGATGATGCAGAGGGGATCGATCCCCAGATTGAAGTCAAACCGATCCCGGCCATTGGATTCGACGAGTTTGATCAACGCAAGCCGTGGACTTTTGCCCACGGCTGGCTCAAGCTCACCAGCTTCGCCAATCCCTTGTACGACCTGCAAGGCCGAACGCTTTTCCTTGACCTGGACATTGTCATCCTGGGCAGTCTTGATCCATTCTTTGAGCAAAAGGGCGACTTTGTCGTCATCAAGGAATGGGACAAGTCCGATGGAACCGGGAACACGTCGGCCTACATCTACACCATTGGTGCGCACACCGACGCTCTGGACCATTTGAAGAACCACTACCCTGCCTCCATTGCCGACGTGCGCAATGAGCAGGAGTTCATCACCGGCTACCTGTCGCGCCAAGGCAAACTCAGCTACTGGCCCGAAGCGTGGTGCCGCAGCTTCAAGCGACACTGTCTGCGGCGCGGACTGATGGGTTGGTTCGCACCGCCAGTCATCCCTCCCGGCGCGCGCATCATTGCCTTTCACGGCAAACCCAACCCACCCGATGCGATTGCGGGCGTGAGTGGCAAGTGGTACCGGCGCGTCATGCCCACCCAGTGGGTCGCCGACCATTGGCGGTGAAGGACCCGACCCCCGTGCACCGGGGGTACCGCGTGCTCAGTCGTTTGCTGACATTGCCTGTGCTGGCATGGCTGTGGTGGCGGGGTCGAAAGGAGCCGGGCTACCGCCACCGGATGGACGAACGCCTGGGCTTTCTGCGGCCCCGCCCGGCGTCTTCTGGCTGCATCCTCATCCAGGCGGCATCCGTGGGCGAAGTGCAAGCCGCCCGCCCACTGATTGAGGCCCTGCGCAAGGACTGGCCCGACCACGCCCTCATGGTCAGCACCCACACACCCACCGGAGCCGCTACTCTGCGCGACCACTGGGGCGACGCGATCGCGCATGCGTTTTCGCCACTGGACACCCCCGGTGCATGCGGGCGTTTTCTGGATCGTCTGCAACCCCGGATGCTGGTGCTGCTGGAGCGCGAACTCTGGCCCGAACTGCTGCTGCAATGTCGCCAGCGTGCCATTCCGGTCGTTCTGGTCAACGCCCGCCTTTCCGAACACTCCCAGCGCCTTTACCAGCGCTGGACGGGCCTGATGGCGCCGATCTGGTCGCAGCTGGCGCTCGTGGCGGCCGCAGACGGTGCCAGCATGGATCGCCTGCAAGCACTCGGCATACCGGCCGCGCGGCTGGTCAACACGGGCAACCTGAAGTTCGACACGCCACCACCGGCCGCAGATGCGCGGCCCGTGCCGCCCTGGCTCTCCGGTCGCACCGCCATCGTGGCCGGCAGCACGCACGAGGCCGAAGAAACTGCCCTGCTGTCGGCATGGCCGGCCTGGCAGGCCCGCCACCCGGGCGCCTTGCTGATCCTGGTGCCCCGCCACCCACAGCGCTTTGAAGCCGTGGCAACACGGCTGGAGAAGCTCGGCTTGAAGTACGCGCGTCACAGCCGGGGCGAAGCCCCATCGCCACAGACCCAGGTGCTGCTGGGGGACACCATGGGCGAGCTGTCCCACTGGTACCGGTTGTCCACCGTGTGTTTCATCGGCGGCACCCTGGCACCTGTGGGCGGACACAACCCGCTGGAAGCGCTGGCCATGGGCAAGCCCGTGCTCTTCGGGCCGCACATCCGCAACGCACAGACCCTGTTTGAGGCCATTGAAGCGGCTGGCGCGGGCCAGCGCGTCGCCACGGCAGAAGCACTGCTGGCAACAGCAGAGGCCTGGATCGCGCAAGTCGACGACCTGAGCGAGAAAGCGCTGCGAGCCACCGGTTTCATGCAACTGCACCAGGGGGCTACCGAAAGATGCATGCAGTCTCTGACACCCTTGTTGGGAAATCCACCGGCGCCCCTGCAATGCGCGGCAGTGCAGCACGAAACCTTATGGCGCGACGCATCTCGCCTGCCTGACATCGCTCCGTCGCATTTTTCCCCGTCGCCCACGAACAGGACACACGGCACGCTTGCCACCGGAAGTGGCCGAGGCCAAGCCCACCTGGTGAACCTCTCGGGAAACGAAGCCGTGCTCAGGCACTATCGCCGAGGCGGGCTGATCGCGCGGCTCAGCGAAGACCAGTACTGGCGAAAGCCCGCCCACCAAAGCAGGGCCATGCGGGAATTCGCCCTGTTGAGGTTCATGCGATCCTGGGGTCTGCCGGTGCCGGTGCCGCTGGCCGCTCGGCACAACCCCAGTGGCTGGCTCTACCGGGCCGACATCCTGGTCGAACTGATCCCGGACAGCCAGAACGTCGCGCAGCTCCTGTCACAACGAGCGCTGGAACCAGGTGAATGGCATGCCCTGGGACGGGCCATCCGGCAGCTGC
>JAABRN010000153.1 GCA_011390855.1 Hydrogenophaga sp.
GCGCGTAATTCACCAAAATCTTGCGCTGGCCACGTTCCACAAACACCACAAAGTAGGTCACCAGAATGACCAGCAGCACGATGAAGATGGAAACCAGGATACTCATGGCGCCGGTACGCACCAGTTCGAGCAAGCCACCGATCGCGCTGGGCAGCCCAGCCACGATACCCGCGAAGATCAGCAGGGAAATGCCGTTGCCCAGGCCACGCTCGGTAATCTGCTCACCCAGCCACATGAGGAACATGGTGCCAGCCACCAGGCTGACCACTGCCGTGATGCGAAAACCCATACCGGGATCGATGACCAACCCGGGCGAAGACTCCAGCGCTATCGCGATGCCCAGCGCCTGGAACAACGCCAGCGCCAACGTGCCATAGCGGGTGTACTGCGTGATCTTGCGCCGACCTGCCTCGCCTTCCTTCTTCAACGCCATGAAGGTGGGCACCACGTAGGTCATCAACTGCATGATGATCGACGCGGAAATGTAGGGCATGATGCCCAGCGCGAATACCGTGAAACGCGACAGTGCGCCGCCCGAGAACATGTTGAACAGGCTCAGGATGCCGCCCTCTGCCTGCTGGAACAGACGTTCCAGCGCGGCAGGGTCGATACCGGGCACAGGGATGTGCGCGCCAATGCGATAAACCACCAGTGCCAGTAGCAGGAACACGATCCGGCGACGCAAGTCGCCGAACTTTCCCGTCTTGGCTAGTGTTGCAGATGTGGCCACAAACAGTCCTGTCTATGCGTCAGGCGGATCAGGCTACCGAGCCGCCAGCGGCTTCGATAGCGGCCTTGGCCGCGGCCGTTGCGCCGATGTTGCTCAGCTTGACGGCCTTGGTGATGTCGCCGGTCTTGATGACCTTGACCTTGCGGGCCATTTCGGCCACCAGGCCGTGCTGCTTGAGCACCAGCATGTCCACTTCCGCCAAGCCCAGGACTTCCAGGTCGGCCAGGGTGACTTCGGCGTTGTACTTCAGCGTGGTGGATTTGAAGCCACGCTTGGGCAGACGGCGCTGCAGGGGCATCTGACCGCCCTCGAAGCCCACCTTGTGGTAGCCACCGGCGCGCGATTTTTGGCCTTTGTGGCCACGGCCTGCGGTTTTGCCCAGGCCGGAACCGATGCCGCGGCCCACGCGACGGCGAGCGTGCTTGGCGCCGGCGGCCGGCTTGATTGTGTTCAGTTCCATCTTGAGACTCCGATCAGATCACTTTGACCAGATAGCTGATCTTGTTGATCATGCCGCGCACTGCCGGGGTGTCCTGCAGTTCGCTGACGCTGTTGAGCTTGCGCAGGCCCAGGCCGCGCACGGTGGCACGGTGGGACTCGCGGCAGCCGATAGGGCTGCGCACCAGCTGGATTTTTACGGTTTGGGTGGTCGTCATGTTCGTTCCCATCAGCCCAGAATTTCTTCCACCGACTTGCCGCGCTTGGCTGCAATTTCGGAGGGCGTGGTCGAGTTCTCGAGCGCATCCAGGGTCGCACGCACGAGGTTGTACGGGTTGCTCGAGCCATGGCTCTTGGCCACGACATCGGTGATGCCCAGCACTTCGAAGACGGCGCGCATCGGGCCGCCCGCAATGATGCCGGTACCTTTGGAGGCGGGCAGCATCATTACGTTGGAGGCGCCGTGGGTGCCGGTCACTGCATGGTGCAGGGAGCCGTTCTTCAGCGAAACCTTGATCATGTTGCGGCGGGCCTGCTCCATGGCTTTCTGCACGGCCACGGGCACTTCGCGGGCCTTGCCCTTGCCCATGCCGACGCGGCCATCGCCGTCGCCCACCACGGTGAGGGCGGCGAAACCGAGGATACGGCCGCCCTTGACCACCTTGGTCACGCGGTTGACCGCGATCATCTTCTCGCGCAAGCCGTCGTCGTTCGCTTCGTTCTTCACGTTAGCTTGAAGTTTTGCCATTTGCGTTTCCCGTCCAATCAGAATTGCAGGCCGGCTTCACGCGCGGCATCTGCGAGGGCCTTCACACGGCCGTGGTAGGCAAAGCCCGAACGGTCGAACGCCACTTTTTCAATGCCGGCGGCCTTGGCCTTCTCGGCAATGCGCTTGCCAATCAGCTCGGCGGCAGCACGGTTGGCGCCCTTGCCGGCACCGCCAATCTGGGCACGCACTTCGGCTTCGGCGGTGGACGCAGAAGCCAGCACCTTGGCGCCGTCGCCAGAGATGACGTTGGCGTAGATGTGCAGGTTGGTGCGGTTCACCGTCAGGCGCACAGCGCCTTGCTGCGCAATCCGGATGCGGGTCTGACGCGCACGGCGCAGACGCTGTTCTTTTTTGGTCAACATGGTCGGTGTCCTTACTTCTTCTTGGTCTCTTTGATCGCGACCTTTTCATCCGAATAACGGATGCCCTTGCCTTTATAGGGCTCGGGGGGGCGCACGGCACGGACTTCCGAAGCGATCTGCCCCACGCGCTGGCGGTCGGCACCCTTGATCACGACTTCGGTCGGGGTCGGGGTTTCCACCTTGATGCCGGCGGGCATTTCGATGTTCACGGGATGGGAGTAACCCACCGTCAGGTTCAGCTTGGTACCGCTGGCGGCGGCCTTGTAGCCCACGCCAATCAGGGTCAGCTTCTTCTCGAAGCCTTTGCTGACGCCCAGCACCATGTTGTTCACCAGCTGGCGCACCGTACCGCTCATCGCGTCGGCGGCGCTGGTTTCGTCGGCGGGTGCGAAGGACAGCTTACCGTCGGCATGCTGCACCTTGACCAGCGGATTGATGGCCATATCCATCGCACCGAGCGCACCCTTGACGTTGATCACGCCGTTGTTGATGGCAACGTCCACACCCTGGGGAATGGAGATCGCCGCTTTTCCTACTCGAGACATTTCAGAAACTCCTCAATGCCCGCGTCAGGCGACGTAACACAGAACTTCGCCACCGATACCGGCAGCACGGGCTTTGCGATCGGTCATCACACCCTGGGGCGTGGTCACGATGGCCACACCCAGACCGTTCTGGACTTGGGGTATGGTTTTCGCGCTCTTGTACACGCGCAGGCCAGGGCGGCTCACACGTTCGATGCGCTCGATCACGGGACGGCCAGCGTAGTACTTCAGGGCGATTTCCAGCTCGGTCTTGCCGGAGTCGGACTTGACCTTGAAGCCATCGATGTAGCCCTCGTCTTGCAGCACCTGGGCAATGGCCGCCTTCACCTTGGAGGCAGGCATCGTCACGCTGGGCTTGTCGACCATCTGCGCATTGCGGATGCGGGTCAACATGTCGGCAATAGGATCACTCATGCTCATTTCGGGTTCTCCTGTTGCTTACCAGCTGGCTTTGGTCACGCCAGGGATCTCGCCGGCAAACGCCAGCTCACGAACCTTGGAACGGCCCAGACCGAACTGAGTGAAGGTACCGCGGGGGCGACCGGTGATTTCACAACGGTTGCGCTGGCGGGTCGGGTTGGCGTTGCGCGGCAGCTGCTGCAGCGCCAGGCGGGCCACCATGCGCTCGTCGTCCGAGAGCTTGGCGTTGTTGGCCGTAGCCTTCAACTCTTTGTATTTGTTGGCGAACTTGGCAGCGAGCTTTTCGCGCTTGAGTTCACGTTGGAGCAAAGCTTGTTTAGCCACACACCACCTCAGTTCTTGAACGGGAAACGGAAGCCAGCGAGGAGCGCCTTGCACTCTTCGTCGGACTTGGCGGTCGTCGTGATGCTGATGTTCAGACCACGCAGCGCATCCACCTTGTCGTATTCGATCTCGGGGAAGATGATCTGTTCTTTGACGCCGATGTTGTAGTTGCCACGGCCGTCGAATGCCTTGCCCGAAATACCACGGAAGTCGCGCACACGGGGCAGGGCCACGGTGACGAAACGGTCGAGGAATTCGAACATGTGGCGGCCACGCAGGGTCACCATGCAGCCAATGGGCTGCTGCTCGCGGATCTTGAAACCAGCGATAGCCTTGCGCGCCTTGGTCACCACCGGCTTCTGGCCAGCGATCTTGGTCAGGTCGCCCACGGCGTTGTCCATGACCTTCTTGTCGGCCACAGCCTCGCTCACACCCATGTTCAGGGTGATCTTGGTGATGCGCGGCACCTCCATGATCGACTTGTAACCAAACTGCGCCATCAGGGCAGGTGCGACCTTGTCGCGGTAAATTTCTTGGAAGCGTGCCATGTTCAAGCCACCTTAATTTCTTCGCCGCTGGACTTGAAGACGCGCACTTTCTTGCCGTCGTCCAACAGTTTGATG
>JAABRN010000154.1 GCA_011390855.1 Hydrogenophaga sp.
GTTTCC
Organism: Hydrogenophaga sp.; assembly: GCA_011390855.1. GTDB lineage: Bacteria > Pseudomonadota > Gammaproteobacteria > Burkholderiales > Burkholderiaceae_C > Hydrogenophaga. The sequence goes on from JAABRN010000154.1 coordinate 7, forward strand.
CTCCCCAGTGGCAATTCGTCTGAGAAGAGGGTGATGTAGTCCTGTGCCACATCGCGCGATTGAGACACCCACTGGCCCAGTGGTGCGCCTTTGCCCTGCAGGCTGAAGAAGCGCACCCGTTTGGTGTAAGGGTTGGTGCCCTGTAGCGTGGCGGGTCGTCCACTGTCCCACACGTAGCACACCGTGGCTGCTGGCAGGTTCTCCCCACTGACGCCACGCGCCATGCGCAGCAGGGTGCGTTCCATGAAGGGCACGTATTCCAGCGGATGGTCAAACATCACGCAGACCTTGAGCGCCGCATCGTCGCCTGACTTGGCCATCAGGTCTGGGGGCGCGGTGCCGCCGGTCAGCGCCTGGTCCAGCCGCCAGCGCCAGCGAAGCCGTTGCCCTGCGCCGCGCCACTCGTTCACCAGCGTGCCGTAGGAAGCGTTGGTGTCCACGCGCAGTGCGGGCTTGCCGTCTGCCGTGTCCGCCTGGAAAACGGTGGCCGGGATATCCGCGTGCCCTCGAGGGAAACCCACCACCCGCCAAGCCGGGTGGATCGACCCGCTCTCTGGCGATACCAGCGGTGGCAAGGGCTTGTCATTGGTCTGGGCCAGCGCCATGCCACTGCCGGACAGCCACAAGGAGAGCGCCAGCAGCGCTTTCAATGTGCCTGCCATGTTCAGTTCGACAAGGCGTTGAGCGCCCAGTCGTAGTCCAGGTGGGTGATGGGCAAGGCACGTTCGCGCAGCTTTGCCTGTTCTTCGGGCTTGTCGCTGAGTTGCGTGGCGTAGCGGGCAAACAGGTCTTCCAACCGGTTCAAGCCCAGGTGGCCCTTTTCAAAGTCTTCGCGAAACCATTTGAAGATGGCGCTCGCCTCCACCCGCCCGTTGGCCACGCGGTTGCGTGATCGATCAGACATGAAGCGGCGCATGCCATCTTCCAGCTGTGGCTCCAGCTTGGCAGCCGTGAAAGCCTCGTCGCGCAGTGCCGGGCAACCGATGCTGGCGCAGTTCACGGCCGCGTGGATGCGCGGTTCCGGGTAGCGCGGGCGCAGTTGCTCGTGTTCGATCCAGTCCAGGTGGCGCGGCTCGCCGAGCAGGCTGAAGAATTGCTGCTTCCAGGGCGAGCGCAGCAGCGAGCCCAGTTCCTTGATGGACTTCAGGTCCGGGTACTTCGTCAGGATCAGTTCCACCGTGAAGGCGTTGTAGGCGTTGATCAGGAAGGCCATTTGCTGGGCAGGCGTCCACGCGTCAAAGCTTGCGCGAGGTACTGCGCTCATGCCATCGAGCACCGTCTTGAGCGCGCCCCGGTCGGCCGCAAACCCCCGGTAGTCCACCTGCGAGGATGTGCCGTCGGGCAGCCAGCGCACGTGTTTTTTCAACAGGGTGTTCCATGCAGTGAAACCGTGGTCGAAAGGCGCCTGAGCCCAGGTGCCCGGAACGAACATCGAGCCACCCAACAGGGTCAAAAGGGTGCGGCGGCGGAAATGAGATGGGTTCATAAGAGGCTTGTGACTCCAGACAATGGACGACGGTTCAACCGCGTTTCCAATCGTGGTATTTCCTTACCCATTCCAACAATTGTTTCGGCGCGTGCGCGCGCTTCCATTCGCCGGCTGCGAACTTGTTGGCCTCGGCCAGCGTGGGGTAGGTGTGGATGGTGCCCAGCAGCTTGTTCAGGCCCAGGCCGTGTTTCATGGCCATCACGTATTCGGCCAGCAGGTCACCCGCGTGTGTGCCCACGATGGTCACGCCGAGAATGGTGTCCTTGCCCGGTACGGTGAGTACCTTCACGAAACCGTGGGCCTCGCTGTCGGCGATGGCGCGGTCCAGGTCGTCGATACCGTACTTGGTCACTTCGAAGGCGATGCCTTTTTCTTTTGCCTCCTGTTCATTGAGGCCCACGCGCGCCACCTCGGGATCAATGAAAGTGGCCCAGGGGATCACCGAATAGTCGGCCTTGAACATCTTCCATTCACCGAACAGGGCATTGACAGCAGCGTACCAGGCCTGGTGTGCCGCCACATGGGTGAACTGGTAGGGTCCGGCCACGTCGCCAGCGGCATAGATGTTCGGGTAGAGCGTCTGCAGGTACTCGTTGGTGTCAACGGTGCGGTTCGTGGGAATGCCCAGTTCTTCCAGGCCATAGCCGGTGAGACGCGCGCTGCGGCCCACGGCGCAGATCAACTGATCAAAAGCGATGCGTACCTCCGCACCGGCATGTTCGACCACGAGGATTTTTTCACCGTCAGCGTGTTCGCAGCGCAGCGCCTTGTGGTTCGTGAGCACGCGCACACCATCCGTCTGCAGTGAAGCCCTCGCCAGATCGCTCACTTCTTCGTCTTCGCGGATCATGATGCGTGGCGCCATCTCCACCTGGGTCACCTGTGCGCCCAGTCTGGCAAAGCTCTGCGCCAGCTCGCAGCCGATGGGTCCACCTCCCAGTACAACCAGTCGCTGCGGAATCTCGTCGAGCTGGCCAAAGGTTTCCCAAAGGTTGTCGCTGGTCACATAGCCCACGTCTTCAAGGCCGGGCAGCGGCGGGACCAGGGGCCGGGCGCCAGCGGCGATGACGATGCTGCGTGCGGTCAGCGTCTGCGTGCCACCGTCGTTGAGCGCGATCTGTACCGTCCAGGGGTTGACCAGCTTCGCGTAGCCCTGCAACACTTCCACGCCCAGGCCGTTGTAGCGCTCGATGCTGTCGTGTGGTTCGATGGCGCGGATCACGTCCTGGATGCGCTGCATCACGGCCTTGAAGCTGAAGGTGGGCGTGGTGTCTGACAGGCCGTAATTCGATGCGTGGCGCATCTGGTGCGCGAGCTTGGCGCTCTTGATCAGTGCCTTGCTGGGAACGCAACCGTAGTTGAGGCAGTCCCCACCCATTTTGTGCACTTCAACGAGTGTGACCTTGGCCTTCACCGCAGCCGCGATGTAGGCGCTCACCAGGCCGCCCGCACCCGCACCGATCACGATCAGGTTGCGGTCGAACGCCTTGGGCCGCACGCCGGCCCAGCGCGCATACACCTTGCGCTTCTGCACCGCGCTCACGATCTTGCGGGCGATCAACGGGAACAAGCCCAGCAGCACGAAAGATCCCAGCAGCGCGGGGCTCAGAATGCCCTGCAGCGAATCGATCTGCGCCAGTTGCGTGCCCGCATTCACATACACCAGCGTGCCGGCCAGCATGCCGATCTGGCTCACGGCATAGAAGACCACGGTCTTCATCTTGGTCAGGCCCATCAACAGGTTGATCACGAAGAACGGCACCACCGGGATCAGGCGCAGCGTGAACAGGTAGAACGCGCCTTCCTTTTCCACACCCTTGTTGATCTCGGTCAGCCGGTTGCCGAACTTCGCTTCCACGCTGCTGCGCAACGCATACCGGGACACCAGAAACGCCAGCGTGGCGCCAATGCTCGATGCAAATGACACGATCAAGGTGCCCCACCAGAGGCCGAACAAGGCACCACCAGCCAGCGTGATGATGGTGGCTCCGGGCAGCGAGAGCGCGGTGGCGGCCACGTAGATGAGGAAATACGTGCCCACCACTTGCAAGGGCTTCTGTGCGTACAACTCGGCAAAACTCGCCTGACTTTCCTTGAGGTAGGCCAGGCTGAGAAAGCGACCCAGGTCAAAGGCGAAGAAGCCGACCACGCCCAGCAGCACCACGGCCAACAGTAAGACCTTGCGAAAATTCACGACAACTCCCAGTAGATCGATGCCAATGAGTCGCAACGATGCCGCGATTCTTACACTGCTCTCAGGTTTGCGCCGGATGCGAAGGTCCTTGCCTCATTGCCCGGTGGTGTACGAGCAGCGGGATGTTCATTCGGCACTTGCGCCACACTCACGGCAACTTTGATCACCGCAACTCCTCTCACTGCATGTCATCCGTCTTCCAGGCTCCATCGCTGATTGATCGCCTTCGCCATGCGCTGCATGAGGCAGCCCATCCATGGGCCGATGCCGAACTGGCGCCCATGCCCGACAAAGGCCTGGCCCATGACCATGTGCGGCTGGTGGGTGCAGGCGTGTTGGCGCGGGTGCCGAAGCAAAGCCAGATGGGCTTGCCGGCACAGGACAACCTGGCCTACCAGCGTGCCTGTTTTGAACGCGCGTCGGCAAGCGGTCACACACCGAAGCTGCACGGATGGCTTGCGCCTTCCCCTCATTTGCCGCGCGGTGCTTTGCTGGTGGAGGAGGTCGTCGGTCGATCTGC
>JAABRN010000155.1 GCA_011390855.1 Hydrogenophaga sp.
GCACGTGTCCATGCTGGAATCGCGCAGCGCCAAGGGCAATGACAAAGCGCTTGAGAAAGCAAGGGCCCACATCCGTGATCGCCTGACTCAGTTGGCACCCGTGTTCCTGAAGAACAAGTTCATGCTGGGCGACAATTTCTCCATGCTCGACGTGGCCATCGCTCCGTTGTTGTGGCGACTGGATTTTTACGGTATCGAACTCAGCAAGAACGCTGCTCCCCTGCTGAAATACGCGGAACGCATCTTTTCCCGCCCCGCCTACATTGAGGCGTTGACCCCGTCAGAGAAAGTGATGCGCAAGTAGATGTTGCGCGGTCTTTCGCAGCCATGAGTGCACTTGATACCTCTTCCACTTCCACTCGACCGTACCTGATTCGTGCCCTCCACGAATGGTGCACGGACAATGGGTTCTCGCCCTATATTGCCGTGCAGGTTGATGGCTCGGTGCAGGTGCCGGGTGAGTTTGTGCAAAACGGGGAGATCGTCCTGAACGTGAGCTTTGATGCCACCAGTTCGTTGCGTCTGGGCAATGATTGCATTGAATTCAAGGCCCGGTTCGGCGGAGTGGCCAGAGAGATCGTTGTTCCGATCAGTCACGTTGTTGCCATTTATGCGCGCGAGAACGGTCAAGGTATGGCCTTTCCCGCGCCAACGCATACAAACGCATCGGGCCTTGTGCCGCAAATGGATGTTGAAGTGTCTTCCGGACCTCTGCCGTCCCCTCAGGAAGGTGGGCGTGCGCCTTTGCGGGCAGTACCCAACGACGAGGGCTCCGGGCCCACAGCTGAGTTGCCCGATCCGCCGACTGATGGACCGCCGCGTCCAGGTGGTCGACCCAAGCTCAAGCGGGTCAAGTAAAATTTTCGGTTTTGGAAACGCCGCTTTAGCTCAGTTGGTAGAGCAATCGCCTTGTAAGCGATAGGTCGTCTGTTCGAGTCAGACAAGCGGCACCACCTCCTGCAGGACCTCGCCATTCGTCCTTCCCACGCGCGCGGTCAGCGCCTGGCTTGTTGGACTTTGATGCGAATTGCGTTAATCTCTGCACCGTTTTGGTTCAAGGCCTGCAACAAAGCGGGCAACATCTGGCGAACTTTCGTCGATGCCGAGGCGCTATCCACCAGCACACACCACTCGTTGTCATCGAGTGGGCCTGCATGGACGTGGGGGCGCAACCCCGTCGGTATCAGGTGCCTGACTTGTTCGATCAGTCCTTGAGACTTCCGGACGCGCTCACGTAGCGCTGCAAGGCCTGGAGCAGAGCCAACGGCTTCCTCCAGGCTGAGCATCGTGTTTGAACGCGGCGGAAAGCTCATGCGGTCTGAAATCGGTTTTGCGTGATTGTCTGGAAAGGGCGAACAGTGCACATCATTATCACGGATGCATGGCTGGCCAAAAGCCGAGCGATGCATCTCAACGGACTCAAGCTGGTCGCAGCCGGGGCGCTGGCTTCAGTCGTTTTGATGTTGGGTGCAATCGCGACCTACCACTGGTTTTTTCTTGAAGGGGTGCGACAAGGTTGGCCTGGTTTTGCATCGGTTGCGCGCATCGTTCATCAAAACCAGCCCGACTCCAAAGACGCGTACCTGCGCGCCAACCTGGATGCCATGGCCCGAAAGCTGGGGGAGATGCAAGCGCGAATGATGCAGATTGACTCATTGGGCGAGCGTGTTGCAGGCTTGGCAGGCCTCAACCCGGAGGAGTTCAAGGCGGCTGGCGCCGGAGGAGCGCTGGTTGGCGGGAGAGAGCTTTCGCTGGAAGAAATGTTGACCGCCATGGACGATCTTGAGGACATGACGGGTTCGCGTGTCGACTGGCTGACGGTCATTGAGTCACGCCTGTTCGATCAGAAAATTCAGCGAACCATGGTTCCCACAGAAGAGCCCGTGCCTGGGGTGAGAGTGGGTTCAAAGTTCGGGTTTCGTATCGACCCCATCACTGGCCGTTCCGCGCTGCACACAGGCCTGGACTTTCCGGCGGACACAGGGACGCCCATTCTGGCGGCAGCCGGCGGCGTGGTGGTGGTGCAGGAATATCACGCGGCGTACGGCAACATGGTGGAAATCGACCACGGCAACGAACTCATCACACGCTACGCGCATGCCTCCGTGGTACAGGTCAAGAAAGGCGATATCGTGAAGCGTGGGCAACAGATTGCGAAGGTGGGCTCCACTGGGCGATCCACGGGCCCCCATCTGCACTTTGAAGTGTGGGTGTCCGGTGTCCCGCAAGACCCACAGCGATTTCTCGCGGCAGGCGAAGGGATCACGGCGCGTCAGGTCGCCAGCGACAAAGCAGCCCGGCGTTGATTGGTTCCCTGTTCGCCCCGAGTAAAATCACGGGTTTGCTCTTGAAGCCCAACCGTTCGGCTGCATGTGCCGAACTCCTTGTCCGTTTCCTGTCCTCTGGGCGCGCAAGCGTTCTCTGAATCCAATCCAGCCGGTCCGGTGCCCCCAAGGCGGTCGGTCCAGGCATGCATGTATGGCCACAAACTTCCTCACAAAAATATTTGGTAGCCGCAACGATCGTTTGCTCAAGACCTACCGGAAGACGGTGGAGCGCATCAACGGCCTGGAGGCGCAATTTGAAAAGCTGTCCGACGAGGAGCTCAGGGGGCAGACTGAAATCTTCAAACGCAGGGTTGCCGACGGCGAAAGCCTGGACAGCCTGCTGCCGGAGGCCTTTGCTGTGGTTCGGGAGGGCAGCAAGCGGGCCATGAAGATGCGCCACTTCGACGTCCAGATGGTGGGCGGTCTGGCGCTGCATCATGGGAAGGTCGCCGAAATGCGCACGGGCGAGGGCAAGACACTGACCTCCACGCTGCCGGTTTACCTCAATGCACTCACCGGAAAAGGTGTGCATGTGGTGACCGTCAACGATTACCTGGCCAGCCGGGACGCCCAGTGGATGGGGCGGCTGTACGGGTTCCTTGGATTGACGGTAGGCATCAACCTGCCGCAAGCACCCAGGGAAGACAAACAAGCTGCGTACCGGGCAGACATCACCTATGGCACCAATAACGAGTACGGCTTTGACTACCTCCGAGACAACATGGTCTACGAGGCGGGTGATCGCGTCCAGCGAGGACTGAACTTCGCCATCGTGGACGAAGTGGATTCGATTCTGATCGACGAAGCCCGTACACCATTGATCATCAGCGGCCAGGCCGAAGACCAGACGGCTCTCTACCTCGCCATCAACAAGCTGATTCCGCACCTGAGTCGCCAGGAAGGCGAGGCGGACCCGCGGACAGGTGAAGGCGTGATCAAGCCAGGTGACTTCACGCTGGACGAGAAGTCCCATTCGATTCATCTGACGGAGGCCGGGCACGAAAATGCAGAGCATCTGCTCAGTGGCGCCGGTTTGTTGCCCGAGGGGGCGTCACTTTATGACCCCGCCAACATCTCCTTGCTGCATCACCTGGTCACAGGGCTCAAGGCGCACCATCTCTATCATCGTGACCAGCATTATGTGAACCAGGCCGGTGAAATCGTCATCGTGGACGAGTTCACCGGGCGGCTGATGTCGGGCCGCCGCTGGAGTGATGGTCTCCACCAGGCGGTTGAAGCCAAGGAAGGGGTGGCAATCCAGCCCGAGAACCAGACGCTGGCTTCGATCACGTTCCAGAACTACTTCCGCCTTTACGGCAAGCTGTCGGGCATGACGGGAACTGCCGATACCGAAGCCTACGAGTTCCAGGAAATCTACGGTCTTGAAACGGTGGTGATCCCGCCGAACCGGATCAGCAAACGCACAGATCAGCTCGACCGTGTCTACAAGACGACCAAGGAAAAGTACGTCGCTGCGATTGCCGACATCCGCGAGTGTCACGAGCGCGGGCAGCCGGTTCTGGTGGGGACGTCCTCGATTGAAAATTCCGAGCTGATCGCTGGGTTGTTGGCGGAAGAAAAGCTGCCTCATGAAGTACTGAACGCCAAACAACACGCCCGCGAGGCGGACATCATCATTCAGGCGGGTCGTCCGGGAGCCATCACCATCGCCACCAACATGGCTGGTCGAGGCACCGACATCGTGCTGGGTGGCAATCTCGAGAAGATGGTTGAGGCAGTGGAGGCCGATACCACCCTGGACGATGCAAGCAAGGCTCGCCGAGTGGAAGCGGTGAGGCTGCAGTGGCAGCAAGACCACGAAAAAGTGAAAACGCTCGGTGGACTTCGCATCATTGCGACCGAGCGCCACG
>JAABRN010000156.1 GCA_011390855.1 Hydrogenophaga sp.
TCTTGCGCGGCTTCCGCCGCGATGCCCACCCCATGGCCATCCTGACGGGTCTGGTGGGCGCGATGTCGGCCTTTTATCACGACAGCACCGACATCAACAACCCGCAGCACCGGGAAATCGCCGCCATCCGATTGATCGCCAAGATGCCGACGCTTGTCGCGATGGCCTACAAATACAAGATCGGCCAGCCCTACATTTACCCGAAGAACAGCCTGAGCTACGCAGGCAACTTCCTGCGCATGATGTTCGGCACCCCTTGTGAAGAGTACGAGGTCAATCCCGTGCTGGAGCGCGCCCTGGACCGCATCTTCATCCTGCACGCCGATCACGAGCAGAACGCGTCTACCTCCACGGTTCGCCTCTGCGCATCTTCAGGCACCAACCCGTTCGCGGCCATTGCCGCCGGCGTGGCCTGCCTCTGGGGCCCCGCCCACGGAGGCGCCAATGAGGCCTGCCTGAACATGCTTGAAGACATCCAGGCCCAAGGCGGCGTCTCCAAGGTCGGCGAGTTCATGGAGAAGGTCAAGGACAAGAACTCCGGCGTCAAGCTCATGGGCTTTGGGCACCGCGTCTACAAGAACTATGACCCCCGCGCCAAGCTCATGCAGGAAACCTGCAATGAAGTGCTGGTCGAACTGGGCCTTGAAAACGACCCCCTCTTCAAGCTCGCCAAGGAACTCGAAAAGATTGCGCTGGAAGACGAGTACTTTGTCTCGCGCAAGCTCTACCCCAACGTGGACTTCTACTCCGGCATCGTGCAACGCGCCATCGGCATCCCGGTCAACCTGTTCACCGGCATCTTCGCTTTGGCTCGTACGGTCGGCTGGATCGCCCAGCTCAACGAGATGATCGGCGACCCCGAGTACAAGATCGGCCGTCCGCGCCAGCTCTACACCGGCTCCGAGCGCCGCGACGTGAAACCCATCGTCTGAAGAAGCATCCACCATACCGGTTCCTGACCGGTACACAAGACCCGCCGGGCACAAGCCAGGCGGGTTTTCTTTTGGCGGCATCAGTCTTCTCCAAATACGATGCCTTGACCAACAAAAAGAGGGGACAATTGGAAAATCATCGTCATTCGCGATGACTTTTCCATGAACGCATCTGACCGCAGCCTAGTCCGCCGCATCGACCTCATATCGCTTCAGCTTTATGTGGCGGTGTGCGAGCGCGGCAGCATCGGCAAGGCGGCTGAGTTGGCTTTCATGGCCACATCTGCGGTCAGCAAGCGGTTGTCTGACCTGGAAAACACACTTGGCAGCAAGTTGCTTCATCGCCATGCTCGCGGAGCCACGCCCACGCCGGCAGGACAAAGCCTGCTGCACCATGCGCGCTCGGTGCTGTTCAGCCTCGACAAGATGCAGGGCGAGCTCTCCGAATATGCCGACGGGGTGCGTGGCCATGTGCGGGTGCACGCCAACATCTCGGCCATCGTGCAGTTCCTGCCTGAGGATCTTGGTACTTTCATTGGCCGGCATGAAGGCATCAAGATCGATCTGGAGGAGCACCTGTCTACCGAGGTCGTGCGGGCCGTGCACGAAGGCGCGGCCGACCTGGGCATCTGCCACACCGGCTCCACCGGCCAGCCGAACAACCTCCAGATCCGTCGCTACAGGCAAGACCAGCTCACCCTGGTGGTCCCAAGCCACCACCCTCTGGCCCAGCACGAATCGCTGGCCTTCGCAGACAGCCTGGAATGGGACCACGTGGGCTTGCACGCCAACAGCTCCATCTACCTCGCCATGCACGCGGCTGCAGCCTCGGCCGGGCGAAGCATCCGGCTGCGCATCCGCGTGACCGGTCTCGACGCCATGTGTCGCATGATCCACAACGGCCTGGGCGTTGGTCTCATGCCGCAACGGGCATTCGAATTGATGCACGGTGTAGGCGATCTCACCTGCGTGCCGCTGACAGATGAATGGGCCACCCGCCAGATCGACCTCGTGGCACGCGACTTTGCCACACTGCCGGTGTCGGCCCGCCTGCTGGTGGATCACCTGGCGCTTGCCACCCACACCACCCCCGTTTCTGGCCCCTCCACCTAAAATCGCCTCAACAGAAGGACCTCCGCCCCATGCCACGCACGCTCTACGACAAGATCTGGGACGAACACGTCGTCCACACCGAAGAAGACGGGACATCCGTTCTCTACATCGACCGACATCTGGTACACGAAGTCACCAGCCCACAAGCCTTCGAGGGCCTGCGTCAGGCTGGGCGCAAGATGTGGCGCGTGAGCTCGGTGGTGGCCACCGCCGACCACAACACCCCCACAACCGGCTGGGAGCTCGGCTATGACGGCATCACCGACCCGATCAGCAAGGAGCAAATCACCACGCTGGACAGCAACATCGCTGAATATGGCGCAGCGGCATTCTTCCCGTTCTTGTCCAAGCGCCAGGGCATCGTGCATGTGATTGGCCCGGAAAACGGCGCCACGCTGCCCGGCATGACGGTGGTCTGCGGCGACTCGCACACCTCCACACACGGCGCCTTTGGTGCGTTGGCCCACGGCATCGGCACCAGCGAAGTCGAACACGTCATGGCCACCCAGACCCTCTTGGCAAAAAAGGCCAAGAACATGCTGGTCAAGGTGGAGGGTCAATTGGCCAAGGGCGTCACGGCCAAGGACATTGTTCTGGCCATCATCGGCAAGATCGGCACCGCAGGCGGCACGGGCTATACCATCGAGTTCGGTGGCAGCGCCATCCGTTCACTCAGCGTGGAAGGCCGCATGACGGTCTGCAACATGGCCATCGAGGGCGGGGCCCGCGCCGGTCTGGTGGCAGTGGACGAAAAAACCATCGAATACGTGCGTGGGCGCCCACTTTCACCTACTGGTGTGGAATGGGACCAGGCCGTTGCCTACTGGAAGACGTTGTTTTCTGACCCGGACGCGAAGTTTGATGCCGTGGTTGAACTCGACGCCAGCCAGATCGTGCCCCAGATCACCTGGGGCACCTCGCCCGAAATGGTGCTCGGAGTGGATGGCCATGTGCCCGACCCTGACAAGGAAAAGGACCCCAACAAACGCGGCGCGATCGAGCGTGCACTGAGCTACATGGCACTCGAACCCGGCAAACCCCTGGCCGATATCTTCGTCGACAAGGTGTTCATCGGCTCATGCACGAACAGCCGCATCGAAGACATGCGCGAAGCTGCTGCAGTCGTCAAGAAGCTCGGGCAGAAAGTAGCCAAGAACATCAAGCTGGCCATGGTCGTGCCGGGCTCCGGACTGGTCAAGGAACAGGCGGAACGCGAAGGCCTTCACGAGATCTTCAAGGCCGCTGGTTTCGAATGGCGCGAACCCGGTTGCTCCATGTGCCTGGCCATGAACGCCGACCGGCTGGAACCGGGCGAGCGGTGCGCTTCCACCAGCAACCGCAACTTTGAAGGCCGTCAAGGCGCGGGCGGCCGCACCCATCTGGTGTCGCCGGCCATGGCCGCGGCCGCTGCGGTCACAGGTCATTTCGTGGACATCCGCACCATCGCCTGATGTCGGCTTTCACTCCTTCTCATCTTCATTGCCGCCACTGGAGCCTCTCATGAAGCACCTTGTCCTCGTTTGCACCGTGCTCCCCGTGCTCATGTCGCTGGCGGCTTGCCAACCGCTGTCCAGAGTCGAGCAAGGCGCCAATCATGCCGGCCAAGCAGCTGGCAGAGGCATCGAGCGCGCAGCTGAGGCCACCGGACGCGGCATTGAGCGTGCGGTGGGCGCAACCGGCCGCGGTATCGAGCGCGCCGTCGGTGCAACCGAGAGGGGCGTAGGCAGGGCCGCAGACGCCACAGGACGTGGCCTGGAGCGAGCCGGTGAAGCGACCGGCCGCGGGCTCGAGCGCGCCGGCGAGAAAATTGAAGAAGTGACCAAATAACTCCACACACACCATGCAAAAGTTCACCCTTCATCAAGGCCTCGTGGCCCCCATGGACCGCGAAAACGTCGACACCGACGCCATCATCCCCAAGCAGTTCCTCAAGTCGATCCGCAAGACCGGCTTCGGTCCGAACCTTTTCGATGAATGGCGCTACCTCGACAAAGGCGAACCTGGCCAGGACCCCGCCAGCCGCAAGCCCAATCCCGACTTCGTGCTGAACCTGCCGCGCTACCAGGGTGCTTCCATCCTGCTGACCCGCCGCAATTTCGGTTGCGGCTCCAGCCGCGAACATGCGCCCTGGGCCATTGACCAGTACGG
>JAABRN010000157.1 GCA_011390855.1 Hydrogenophaga sp.
TCAAGGTGTCAGAAGGTATCGGGTCCGGTGGAGCGCATCTTCTTCGTCAGATTGCCGCGCACCGCAGCCCTTTCAAGACTTGATCTCAATGGCCAATGCGTGCAGGCCGGCATCGGTGAATTTGCGCAGCGCATCATACACAAGGCGATGCTGTGCCACCCGGCTCTGGCCCACAAACGCCGGGCCGCCGATACGGACCCTGAAATGGGTGCCGCGCCCCAGGCCGTTGGCCCCTGCGTGGCCCGCATGGGCCGCGCTTTCATCAATCACTTCAAGAACCA
>JAABRN010000158.1 GCA_011390855.1 Hydrogenophaga sp.
ACAGGTGAAAGCGTTTGTTGCAGTTGCGTTTCAATGGCTTCAGTTGTTGGCCAAGTCGGGGGTGCGTTCATTGATCGGTTACCTGCTTCAGTTTCAAGCCTGCTTTTCCGGGGTGGTGTTGGCCATCACATCCTCAAATTTCAACCCGGTCAGTCCATGTATGGTGCGCCACAGGTAGTAAAAAATGGCCATCAGCATGATCATTGAAGGGATGGCGATCATCGGATAGCTGAGCAGGGTCATGCGACCCAACTCAGCATTGAAGTCCTCACTGCCCGATGGGCTGACCACGATCCATTTGGCCAACACGTAGTTCATCGCCGAAGAGAAAAAGAACGTGCCACTGAGCCAGTAAGTGGCCTTGAGCAGGCGCGCTTCAAATGGCCGGGTGTTGCCGCTCTGCTCGAGGCATTCATGGATCTTGTCCACATTGAGCACGCTTTTGTTGAACAGCAGGGTGCGGATGAGCGGGTAGCGAGTGCGCGTCGAGACCAACACAGCGACACCGATCAGCCCGGGAATCGCGGCCTCCTTGACGGCCAGCCATTGGTTGTCGAGCTTGAGGAGACCGATGCCGCCGGTCAGCAACACGCTCACCAGGCCGAGCAGCGCAATGAAATTGAATTTGCGGTACCGGATCAACTCGAACCCGCCCCAGCACAACGGAAACGCCAAAGCCAGCATCAAGGCTCTGTCGGCTCCAAGATGGGTCTCTCCACTGAGTTTCATCAGAATCAGGGAGGGAATCAGCAGACTGATCAGCAAATCCACCAGTGGACGGGGCTGGTGCTTCGGTGGATGGGGCTGAATGGCGTTACTCATGCTCGGAGTTTATCCTCGCTGGCATTTTGGGGATTCACCCGACGGATATCTACCCTGCATGGCTCCCAGGCCTTAAAGTGCCACGACCATCAAGTAAGAGATCGCTCATGACCACCACCGAACAGCAAGCCTTGCTCACCATTGCCCTGATGGCCGCCTTCGCAGACGGCGCAAAGGCCGACTCGGAGCGAGAAGCCATCAAGTCACTGGCCGAGTCCCTTGGGCACGAAGCCGGCGGCGCGGGACTCGCTCGCCTCTACCAGGATGTGTTGCTCAAACGCATTTCACTCCCAGATGCCGTGAGCGGTTTGAGCGACGCCGGCCAAAAGCAGCTGGCCTATGAAATGGCGGTTTGTGTCTGCGATGCGGACGGCCGCCAAAGCCCTGCCGAATCGGCCTTTCTGGCCAGTCTGAAAGACATGCTCGGCCTGGACGCGGCGGAAGTCGCCGAGTTCGAACGCGAAGAACAAGCCATGGTGGCTGCTGCAGGTGTGGTGCTGCCAGCGCCCCTACAGGCGGCCGCCGGGCGAGAAACACCCCAGTCGATTTCAGCGACGCAGCAGCCGGCGGCGAATCCGGAGCGCGATGCCGAGCTGGATCGCATGATCCTGAGCGCCGCCAAGCTCAACGGCGCGCTTGAATTGTTGCCCCAGTCATGGGCGTCCATGGCGATCATTCCGCTGCAGGTGCGCATGGTCTACAACATCGGCAAGGCCCATGGGGTGGATCTGGACCAGGGACACATCCGGGAGTTCATCGCCGCCGTGGGGGTGGGGCTGACCTCGCAGTACATCGAACAATTCGGGCGCAAGCTGCTGGGCGGGCTGATCGGCTCCGTGGCTGGTCGAATGATCGGGGGCATCGGGCGAGCGGCCACAGGCGTGGCTTTCTCATTTGCCACCACCTATGCGCTTGGGCAAGTGGCCAAACGGTACTACGCCGGCGGCCGGGTCATGAGCACCGCTTTGCTGCAAGAAACCTTTCAGAACCTGCTGGGCCCGGCCAAACAGCTGCAGACACAGTGGCTCCCCGAAATTCGCCAGACGGCCAGCACGCTGGACGCGGGCAAGGTCATGCAGTTGGTGCGGGGAGCCGGATAGTCGCCAAAGAGAGAAAGTGGACGGAATTTGCCCTGAGGTGACTTCTGTGGATCTTGCGGCGAGACGGTGCCATCCAGATGGCTCGGATGCCTGAATGCCCCCTTTCGACCCGGCGCTGCCTGTCGCTGCATGCGTGCCGAAGTCCGGTTTGCACCTCGGCCATCCCGCCTTGGCATGTCAGGGCCTGGCACCGCTCTGGCATATCTTCCGCTCAATGAATTCAAGGGGCCGGCCATCCGGTATGCTGCCGCCCATGCCATCCCACCCCCACGCCTCCATTGCACGTGCTGCAGGCTGGATGGCCGGGTGGCTGACGCTGATGGTGGTGATCGCTGTGGCCGGGCGTGAGGCGACGCGCGAGTTGTCGGTGTTCCAGATCATGCTGCTGCGCTCCAGCTTGGGTATGGTCATGTTGTGGCCCCTCGTGCGCGCCGCGGGTGGCCTGGCTGCGGTCCGCACCCAACGACTGCCCCATCACGCACTGCGCAACGCCGTGCACTACACCGCTCAGTACGGCTGGTTTTTGGCCCTCACGCTGATCCCGCTGGCGCAGGTGGTTGCCATTGAATTCACCATGCCCATCTGGGCAGCCGCTCTGGCGGTCGTCTTTTTGGGTGAACGCATGAACGGCCGCAAATGGTTCGCCGTGGTACTGGGGCTGGTGGGCGTGGCGGTCATCGTGCGCCCAAGTGCGGGCGATATCGACCCCGGTCAGCTGATTGCGCTGGCCTCGGCGGTGGGATTCGCGATCTCGGTGGTGCTGGTCAAGTCACTCACCCGCACCGAATCAGCGGTCAGCATCATCTTCTGGATGCTGGTTGTACAAAACGCCATCGGGTTGGTGCCGGCGCTTCTGGTGTGGCAATGGCCTTCGGCGCAGGTCTGGGCCTGGGTGGTGGTGGTGGCATTCTGCGGCACCTACTCGCACTACTGCTTCGCCAGAGCCATGCAGCATGCAGACACCACGGTGGTGGTGCCCATGGACTTCTTGCGAGTCCCGCTCACCGCGCTGGTGGGCTGGCTGGTGTATTCGGAAAGGCTGGACGTGTTCACCGGCTTGGGTGTGGGCCTGATTCTGGCCGGCAACCTGTTGAACCTGTTTCGTTTGCCCAAAGCCGGTTGGCGGGCCCGGCGCAAGGCTTGAAGCAATAAGCGAGCATGTACTTGGTTTTGCACCAGCCCCCGGCAGTGATGCCGTCACGCCAGAGACTGACTGCCGATTGACCCGTTGCGGACTTGGTAGGTGTCCGCCGGCCTGGCCAGAGTGATTCAGTTCGACCAGAAGCGGTCAGCACGCGGTCAGCGCTGAGCGGTTGCCCTTGGCCGATGCGAGAAATCTGGTTTTTGTTCACCCCACCACCAAGAGCGGCGCGCTGCAAGCATCCAGTGGACAAATAGCCTGCGGGCTTGGCCATCCCGTTTCCCTTGCCCAAGTGTTGGGCAAGTGACACAGGAAAGTGATACAGATTGAGACGCGTAAGCCCTTGATACGGCTCAGCTTGTTGATCCGTTGGAGGATCTCTTGAATGAGGTGACGAGCCTTGACCCCGGCACTGGCTACACAGTTAGGGCTGCTTGGTTCCCCACCTGACCCGGTTGGCCGCTTCACCATGCGGGAAGGCCCGTCACCGATGATTGTAGGCGATGGTGGTCGCCCTCGTTGTTGACCTGTGCTTCCAAATGAACGCGAGAGGCGCCGCTTAGAATTGACTGTATGTCCTATGTCGTTCTTGCCCGCAAGTACCGCCCGCGCAATTTCTCCGAAATGGTCGGGCAGTCACACGTGGTGCAAGCCCTGAGCAACGCCCTGACGACCCAGCGCCTGCACCACGCCTACCTTTTCACGGGTACGCGGGGGGTTGGCAAAACCACGGTTTCACGCATATTGGCCAAGTCGCTCAACTGCCTGGGTACAGACGGGCAGGGCGGCATCACGGCAGAGCCTTGCGGCGTGTGCCAG
>JAABRN010000159.1 GCA_011390855.1 Hydrogenophaga sp.
CTGTCCACAACGGGTAGGTGTTGAAGGCCAGCAGTGCCAGCGCCACCGGCAGGCGCGCCACCGACGAATATAGACAGAGGCTTTGCACCGCCACCAGCACACCGATGGCCGGCAAGGCCCTACGCTGCCGCAGCCCGATGCGCAGCGGCACGCGGTACATCCGAAGCACCAAGCCCACCGCCAACACGGTCGCACCACTGCGAAACGCCACCGCCGTGGCTACATCAACCCCATGATCAAACGCCAGCCGCGCCGCCACGTGGTTGGCCCCCATCATGAAAGCGATCAGCAGCAGGATGGAAAACGCGGTGCCGCTCAGGGGTGATGCGATCGAAGGCTTTGAGGACATCGCGCGATTGTCCACGCCGATCCACAACAGGCGGGTCGCCAAAGAGCACTTCAGCACCCGACGAAGAAAAACCCGCTCACATGCAGCACATGTGGCGGGTTAATCAGGTTTCTGGCGGGCGAGAGGAGTTCACATGAACGCCTGGAAGCCTTGAAAACACTGGACTTGCGCAAACCAGCCAAATGCTTGTGCCCCCAAATGTGCCCCCAGTGAGAAAGTTGACGCATTTTGGTCGCTGCCACTGCACAAGACCAGCATCACCGTTCATCGTTTAGAAGGTGTCCGTTGGGGCGCCCCTACAAAGCTCGCCAGCAGAAAGTTCTTCGTGCCCGTTGCAGCGTCATCGGGCTCGGAAGCCAGGCAGCCAGGCAGCCAGGCAGCCAGGCAGCCAGGCAGCCACATCAAACCGCTAATTTGTCCCAAGTCAAACGCAATTGATGTCCTTTGCCCTCCTAAGAAGCCGAACATTGATTTTTTTAAGTCCATAGGCTGGTTGCGGTCACTCAATTTCGACGGCGGAGTCTAAAGGCGGCACTGCAACCAGTCGTTCACCGGACAGGATCTCAAACGACCGCTCGACCACCTGGACCGGTCGTTCGGCAGGGACGACAGGTGCAAAGCTCGGGAATAGCCGGTCACGTTGCAGCCGGTCGGTCTTCAACCGCTGAAGGCCGCTTCTCTCGGGTAGCAGACTTCCAAGTCCCCTTGAAAATTCCAGATCTAAGTCTGCAGCTGTCTCTGCAGCGGTGTCACTTATTGCAGGTGCCCGAGGGTCACCCACTCAGACGACCAAGTGGTGCATTTCCAGCTCGGTGAAAAAAACACTACGCTATCGCCATGCCAAGCACCGCCTCCCTCTCCACCAAGCTCATGCGCATCGGCGCGGGGCTGCTACTGCTGGCGCTCGCATCCATCGGGCTCACGCTGTGGGTGACCTGGCAGCTCGAAGGCGGCGCGGCGGCGGTCAACGAGGCTGGGCGCATGCGCATGCAGACCTGGCGCCTGACCAGCGCGGTGCAGGCGCAGCTGCCGCCGGAGCACATCGCCGCGCTGGTCAACCAGTTCGACCAGAGCCTGGGCCTGCTCCGCAGCGGCGACCCGAGCCGACCGCTCTTCGTGCCCTGGGACGACCAGGTACGTAGCGAATTTGTGGCGGTGGATACCCTATGGCAGCAGGAGCGCAGCCAGTGGATGCAAGGCGGTCGGCTCGACCCGGTCGAAACGCAGCGCATGGCGGGCGAGTTCGTTGATGCCACGAATCGATTCGTGCTGTCGATCGAAAGACAGCTGGCCGGCTACACCGCCGTCCTCAACCTGTTCCAGTTCGTGATGATGGCACTGGCCATCCTGGGGGCGGTGATCATGCTCTACACCGGCTACATGTACGTGATCAATCCGCTGGGCCTCCTGCGGCGTGGTCTGGAGCGCGTCGAGGCGGGCGAGTTCGGTACCCGGGTGGAGGTCGACACACAGGACGAGTTCGGCCAGGTGGCCGCGGGCTTCAACCGCATGGCCGCCACCCTGCAGTCGCTCTACACCGGGCTGGAAGCAAAGGTGAAGGCCAAGACGCAGCGCATCGAGGCCCAGCGCGCGCGGCTTGAGGCGCTGTACGAGGTGAGCGCTTTTCTGGCTCGCGCCAACACCATCGAAGAACTGTCGAGCGGCTTCTCCCAGCGGGTGCGTGCGGTGATGAAGGCCGACGCGGTGGCGGTGCGCTGGTCCGACGAAGCCAACCAGCGCTACCTGATGCTCGCTTCCGACTGCTTTCCGCATGACATGCAGGAAGACGAACGCAGCCTGATCGCGGGTGCCTGCGCCTGCGGCAACCTGCAACCCGATGCGCGCACCCGAGTCATCCCCATCCACAGCATCGATGCCGCGCCCATGAAGCACTGCGCGCGCGTGGGCTATCAGAGCCTGGTGAGCGTGCCGGTTCGCCTGCAGCAGCGGCTGATCGGCGAGATCGATCTGTTTTTCCGCATCGACGTGCATCTGAGCGCCGATGAAACAGAGCTGCTCGATGCCCTGGCCAGCCACTTGGCCAGTTCGCTGGAAGGGCTGCGCGCGGAGGCGCTGGAGCGCGAGGCGGCAGTGGGTGAGGAGCGCGCCCTGCTGGCGCGTGAGCTGCACGATTCCATCGCCCAGTCGCTGTCGTTCCTTAAAATTCAGGCGCAGCTGCTGCGCACCGCCGTCCAGCGCCAGCAGCCCGACAAGGTGCAGAGCACACTGGATGAGCTGGATGAGGGCTTGCGCGAAAGTATTGGTGATGTGCGCGAGCTGCTGGTGCATTTCCGCACCCGGGCCAATGGCGAGGCCATTGACGACGCGCTGCAGGAAACGCTCCAGAAGTTCCAGCACCAGTCAGGCGTGCCCGCCCGCCTGCAGCTGCACGGCGAAGGCTTGCCACTGCCGGCCGACGTGCAGGTGCAGGTGTTGCACGTGGTGCAGGAAGCCTTGTCCAACGTGCGCAAACACGCGCAGGCCAGCCATGTCAGCCTGGAGGTGGAGCGCGGCAAGCGCTGGCGTTTCACCGTGCGCGACAACGGCGTGGGTTTCGACACCCAGGCGCGCCATGGCGAAACTCATGTCGGCATGAAGATCATGCGCGAGCGCGCCGAGAGCATCGGCGGCACCGTCACCCTGAGGTCTGCCCCTCAGCAGGGCACCACCGTCACCCTCGAACTGCCACCTCACCCGGTGGCGGGCATCCCGACCGGCTTGGCTCAGGCAGCCGATTTGAGCCTGCCAGTCGCTCTCTCCACCGCCGACACCCCATGAGTCCTGTCCCCTCTCCCCGCGTCCAGCTGCTGCTGGTGGACGACCACAGTCTGTTTCGCCGCGGTCTGCGTGCCCTGCTGGAGCAGGACGATCGCTTCGAGGTCTGCGGCGAGGCGGGTGACGTGGGCGAGGCCTTGCGCGAACTGGACCGGTTGTCGCCCGACGTGATCCTGCTTGACAACCATCTGCCGGGCGTGCGCGGGGTGGACGCCCTGCCCAGTGTGAAAGACGCCGCCCCGCGTGCGCGCGTGCTGATGCTGACCGTGAGCGAAGACGCGCAGGATCTGGCTGCAGCGCTGCAGGCCGGTGCCGACGGCTACCTGCTCAAGACGGTGGAATCGGACCAGCTGTGCGACGCCATTGTCAAGGTGCTGGACGGCGATTCGGTGGTCAGCCCCGAGATGATGACCAAGCTGGTCTCGGCCTTTCGCACCCTGCCCGCAACCGAGAGCGCGCCCGCGCCCCTGGCCCCGGCGAGCCAGGTTTCCCGCGCTGCGAGCGCGGAGTCGCGCGGTGGTGAATCGCTGCAGACGCTTTCTCCGCGAGAACGCGAGATCCTCGCGCTGATCGCGCGAGGCGACAGCAACAAGCTGATCGCGCGCACGCTGGACATTGCCGAGACCACGGTGAAGATCCATGTGCAGCACATCCTGCGCAAGCTGGAGTTGAGCTCTCGGGTGCAGGCGGCCGTGTACGCCGTCCATAACGGACTCATGAACGGCACCCGCTGAGCGCCAGGGCGGCGCAGGCCGGTCTGGCGCTGGCGGGCTCCAGCTCGCTTGCCCCATATAGTTCTTTTGCCGCAGTTCGCCGCCGCCGTCATCGTTCTTTCGGCGCAGCTCCTGCGTTCCTCGGAAGGATGGGCACCAGGGCCGGGCTGACTCACAGTGCATGGGTGACCTTGGCCGTTGTCTGGCCAGGGCGAATGGAGTCCTCCCATGGAAATCATGCTTGCCTACGACCACTCCCGCAATTCTCGCATTGCGCTTGAAGCCGTCAAACGGCTGTTTGGTCATGAAAAACCCACTGTCATTCT
>JAABRN010000160.1 GCA_011390855.1 Hydrogenophaga sp.
GTATTCAAGGATGTGGGTTTCCACGATGGCATCCACGGGGCAGGCTTCTTCACAGAAGCCGCAGAAGATGCACTTGGTCAGGTCGATGTCATAACGTGTGGTGCGCCGGGTGCCATCCTCGCGCTGGTCAGATTCGATGGTGATGGCCACGGCCGGGCACACCGCCTCGCACAGCTTGCAGGCAATGCAGCGCTCTTCACCGTTTTCGTAGCGGCGCTGGGCATGCAGGCCACGGAAGCGGGGGGACAGCGGCGTTTTCTCTTCCGGAAACTGAACCGTGATCTTGCGGCGCAAGGCGTAGCGACCGGTCAGGGCCATGCCCTTGACCAGTTCAACCAGCAAAAAACTTTTGAAAAAATCGCGGAACGAGAACGGTGCGACGACCGCAGGCGATGCGGCCGTGGAGACAGTGGATATGGACATGATCGGTCGCCCTGCTTATTTCCAGAGATTCCAGGATGTCTGCATCAGGCCGCCAACCAGCAGCAACCAGATGAGGGTCACGGGAATGAAAATCTTCCAGCCCAGACGCATGATCTGGTCGTACCGGAAGCGCGGGAAGGTGGCGCGAATCCAGATGAACATGGACACCACAACAAAAGTCTTGAGACCCAGCCAGATCCAGCCAGGGATCCAGTTGAGGACAGGGCTGTCGATGGGCGGCAACCAGCCTCCCAGGAACATCAGCACACCCAGGATCGAGACCAGCCACATACTGGCGTATTCGGCCAGAAAGAAGATGGCGAAGCCCATGCCGGAGTACTCCACCATGTGACCGGCCACGATCTCTGCCTCGCCCTCGACCACGTCGAACGGGTGGCGGTTGGTTTCAGCCACCCCGGAGATCAGGTACACGACGAAAATGGGCAGCAGCGGCAGCCAGTTCCACGACAGGAAGTTGAGGCCCATGTCGGCGGCCATGCCACGCGACTGCGAGGCCACAATCTCTCCCAGGTTCAGGCTGCCAGCGGTCATGACCACCACCAGGAAGCAGAAGCCGATGGCAATTTCGTAACTCACCATCTGGGCCGAGGCGCGAAGTGCGCCAAGGAAAGCGTACTTGGAGTTGGAGGCCCAGCCTGCAATGATCACGCCGTATACCTCGATCGACGTGATGGCCAGAATCACCAGCAGACCGGCGTTTACATTGGCCAACACGGCATCTGGCCCGAAAGGCACGGCCACCCAGGCGGCCAGCGCCGGCATGATGGCCATCACGGGGCCCAGGCGGAACAGTCCGTTGCTGGCTGCCGTGGGGCGAATCATTTCTTTGGTCAGCAGCTTGACCGCATCGGCAATTGGCTGCAGCAGGCCAAACGGGCCCACGCGGTTGGGACCGTGCCGCACCTGCATGAAGCCGAGCAGCTTGCGCTCCCAGAGAGTGAGGTAGGCCACGGCGCCCATCAGCGGCGCCAGTACCGCCACGATCTTGATCAAGGTCCACAGCACAGGCCATGCGGCCGTCGTCCACCAGGGCGCGGCAATCAGACCCAGCCCGCCGTTGTACATCGCATCGATCATGCTGCCACCTCTCCCGATGTCACCCTGCCGTCGCGTCCATCAGACGTGCTTTGCAAAGCAGGCGCGCGTCGCACCAGCCCATCAAGTTGGTAGATGGAAGCCACGCAAGGCACGCGGTTGGCGGGCGCCAGATCAGGCACCACGTTGCCGCTGTTGTCCAGGCGCGCGGCATCGACAAAAGCGCCGGAAACCACGCCAGGCAGCGCTTTGGCAAGCACCGCCTGTGAAGAGTCGGCATCAAAACCGCTCAGTCCCAGGAGGTTGCCCAAAACCCGCAACACTTTCCACGCAGGCCGGGTTTCGCCCAGCGGCTTGACCACGGCATGGAAGCTCTGCAAGCGCCCCTCGGCATTGACGAACGAACCCGACGTTTCAGTAAAAGGCGCAATGGGCAGCAGCACATCGCTCACGTCGAGATTGGTCTTGAAGGGACTCAAGGTGACGACCATGCCGGCCGATGCAAGGCCTTTTTCCGAAGTGGCTGTATCGCGGCCTGGCTCCGTGTTCAGGAGCAACACGGCTTTGAGCGCCCCGCCCAGCATTTGTGCGGCATTCAGCCCGCCGTGACCGGGCATGGCGTTCACGAGTTGCGCACCGACCGTGTTGGCTGCCTCGCTCAGGTAGCCAACAGTGGCGCCTGTGTGCTGGGCGATCCAGTTGGCAAGGGACAGCAGACTCGCCGCCTTTTCGTGATGTGCGGCCGCATTGCCCAGCAGCACAGCTTTGCGTTCACCACTCAACAGTGACCTGGCGATGGCTCTCGCTTCGTCGCGCACTTCGGCAACCACGGGTGCTTGAACACCCGCTTCGGCTGCCACTGCCGCAGCAATGCCAGCGAGCTCGTTCACCCACTGGCGACTGTCGTTGACGATGCGCTGTGCCACCGGCATGGCCCAATCGGCGGAGTTGTCATTCAGCAGGTGAACCACACCACCCTTGCGCACCGCCTGGCGGATGCGCTGGGCAAACAAGGGGTGATCCTTGCGAAGGTTCGATCCCACCACCAGCACGCGCTGAAGGCCCGACAGGGCCTCAATGGGCATGCCAAGCCAACGGGCATGGCCTGCGGAAGCGGTACGGTTTTCAAAGTCGGCGTGTCGGAGGCGCGAATCGATGTTTTCAGACCCAAGGCCACGCACGAAAGCGCTGGCGAGCGCCAGTTCTTCGACCGTGCTGTGGGGGCTTGCGATCAGACCGATAGCGTCCGTGCCGTGGTCGGACCTGACTTGCTTGAGGCCATTGGCCACGTATTCCAGGGCCGTCTGCCAATCCACTGTTGTCCATTCGCCACCCTGCTTGAGCATGGGTGCGGTCAGGCGGTCTTCGCCGTTAACAGCTTCGTAGGAGAAGCGGTCGCGATCAGCGATCCAGCACTCGTTGACGGCTTCATTTTCCAGGGGAACGACGCGCATCACACGGTGGTTCTTGACCTGGATGATGAGATTGGCGCCGGTGGAATCATGGGGGCTCACGGACTTGCGCCGCGACAGTTCCCAGGTGCGGGCCTGGTACCGGAAAGGCTTGCTGGTGAGTGCGCCGACCGGGCAGATGTCGATCATGTTGCCCGAAAGCTCGGAGTCCACCGTGTCGCCAATGAAGGTTTCAATCTCGGCGTGTTCACCGCGATGCGACATGCCGAGCTCCATCACGCCAGCCACTTCCTGGCCAAAGCGCACGCAGCGCGTGCAATGGATGCAGCGGCTCATCTCTTCCATCGAGATCAGCGGACCCACTTCCTTGTGGAAGACCACGCGCTTTTCTTCTTCGTAGCGCGAGCCCGAACTGCCGTAGCCCACCGCCAGATCCTGCAACTGGCACTCGCCACCCTGGTCGCAGATGGGGCAATCCAGCGGGTGGTTGATGAGCAGGAACTCCATCACCGATTGCTGGGCCTTGATGGCCTTGTCGCTCTTGGTGCGCACGATCATGCCTTGTGTGACGGGCGTCGCGCAGGCCGGCATGGGCTTGGGCGCTTTCTCCACGTCCACCAGGCACATGCGGCAGTTGGCCGCAATGGACAACTTTTTGTGATAACAGAAGTGAGGGATGTAGGTGCCAGCCTTCTCGGCCGCATGCATGACCATGCTGCCTGTTGGCACTTCCACCTTCTTGCCGTCGAGTTCGATTTCAACCATGTTGTCTTCCGATACCGATGTCAGACCGTTGCCGAAGCCACTGGTGTTGTTCCAGCGTCGGCCCGGATCATGGCCTCGAACTCGGGCCTGAAGTGTTTGATCATGGCGCGCACAGGCATGGCAGCGGCATCACCCAGGGCGCAAATGGTGCGGCCCATGATGTTTCCAGCGACGTTGTCCAGCAATGCCAAGTCCGCTGGACGACCTTCGCCCCGGTGGATGCGATCCACCAGCCGCCACAGCCAGCCTGTGCCTTCGCGGCAGGGCGTGCACTGGCCGCAGCTTTCGTGCATGTAGAAATACGACAGCCGCTTCAGTGACTCGACCATGCAGCGCGAATCGTCCATGACGATGACCGCGCCTGATCCCAGCATGGAACCGGCTTTGGCGATGGAGTCGTAGTCCATCGTGCACTCCATCATGATGTGGGCAGGCAGCACC
>JAABRN010000161.1 GCA_011390855.1 Hydrogenophaga sp.
GCAGGGTCGGCCTGTACACCCGGTGCGGCAGGATCGCTGTCCACCTGCGCACCAGTTTCCGGGTGCAGACGCATGTTCAAGGCGGTCTCACTGACCACACGGATGCGGTCTACCGTCGGGTTGAAGTCGAATCCATACGCCTGGCCATTCAAAGGCCACACTCCGCCTGGCTGGCCTACCTGCTTCGCCGCGCCCGTGGCCGTGTCTATCGTCAGCAGTCGGCCCTGGCTGGAGAGCGCGAACAGCACGCCGTGAGACACCCGGTAGTCGATACCCAGCACAGATTCGCCCACCCCGAGTCCCGTCATGGGCTTGCGGTCCAGAATGCGCCGGGGTTGGCCGCTGTTGAAGCGAATCAGTTGGTGGTCATGGGTCAGCGCCCAGGCAAATTCCCTGGCTGGCGGCCCTTCGGGCTCGGCGGTGGCGCAGGCGCTCAAGACCAGTACACCCGCCAGCAGCCAGGGCCAAAACAGGCGCGCGCCGCGAGGACTATTCCTAAACAAATGCTTCATGAATGTTCCATTCGTGGGCCAGTTTTGTGAGCTGGCACCGCGCAAACTGCGCTACGGTTGCGGTTTTAACGTATTGCATCACTTTACACCGAACTCTGCCCGAGAACAGGCACCACTAACACTTAGTCGACATGCAATGAGCGCAATGCAGCGAGGTCCAGTACACGAAGGCCGCCGTACTCCACCTTGATGGCGCCAGCCTCCTGCAAGCTGGCCAGGGCCTCATTGACACGCTGGCGCGACAGTCCCACCAGGTAAGCCAGCTCCTGCTGGGTGATACGCAGCACGCCGCCCACCCGGGGGAACAGGCCAGGATGGAACAGGTTGGCGAGACTGCGCGCGACGCGCATATCGGGGTTGGTGATACGGTCTATCTCGCGGGCAGCAATGAACTGCCCCAACCGTTCGTTGAGCTGGCGCATGACAAACCGGTTGAATCCGATGGAGTGGTCCAGCAAACCGTGGAAGTGCTCGAGTGGCAGGCCCGCCACCCTGCAGTTGCGCAAAGCCTGCACGTTGTAGCGGTAGGGCTCGCGCTTGAGCAACGTGCCTTCGCCGAACCAGCCGCCAGGGGCCAGCCCGGTGAACGTCATCACCGGGCCCTGGCTGTCGTCGTTGCTCATCTTGAGCAGCCCTTCCAGCAAACCGAACCAGTACGTGACGGGCCGGCCCACGCGACAGATGTAGTCCCCCGGCAAGGCTTCTGTGACCAGCAGTACGTTGCGCACCCGGTCTCTTTCCTGGGGAGTGAGTTGTTCCACCCACGGTATGTCCAGGAACTCCTCATCGGTGAGGGTACGTGAGCGTTGGCGCAGCGAGCCAACCGCCGAAGAGCGAGCCTGCATAAACGGAAAGTAGGTTTTGACAGCCGTAGGACTAAGGGAAATTCCTAGGGGATGGAATCCCTTAATTGTCGTCCCGAGGACAACATGACGTCAAACGATGGGCGTACATTCGCTCCAACACAGAGACAAGTGGCGGGCGGCCAGGGAGCGACTGCCCACCACAGCAAGAACACGGAGACCCCATGCGGACGACTTTCCCTCGCTTGCTCATGCAGCACGCCACCCAGCGCCCGGGCGCTCCTGCCATGCGCATCAAGGAGTTCGGCATCTGGCAAACCACCAGCTGGGGCGACATGGCCCAGCTGGTCAAGGCCATTGCCGGCGGGCTGCACCAGCTTGGCCTGCGGCGTGGAGAGCATCTGGTGGTGATTGGTTCCAACCGTCCTCGCCTGTACGCCACCATGCTGGCTGCGCAATCGCTGGGTGCCATTCCCGTGCCGCTGTACCAGGACGCCGTGGGCAGCGAATGCGTCTTTCCCATCAACAACGCGGACGTGCGCTTCGCCGTAGTGGAAGACCAGGAGCAGGTGGACAAGATGCTCGAGATCCGCGAGCAATGCCCCCAGCTGCAACACATCCTGTTCGATGAGCCGCGCGGCCTGCGCAACTACGACGAGCCAGGCCTCGCTGGCCTGCAGGAAGTGCTGGCTGCCGGCGCCGTGTTCGCGCAGGAACACCCCGACTTCTTCACCGACGAGATGGAGCAGGCACAACCCGACGACGTGGCTGCCATGTTCTTCACCTCGGGGACCACCGGCAACCCCAAGGGTGTCGTGCACACGCACCACTCTCTGCTGGACCGCGCCTCGGTGGGCGCCAAGTTCGACAAGCTCACGGAGAACGAGGAAGTGCTGGCCTACCTGCCGCCAGCCTGGATCGGGCAGAACATCTTCAGCTACGCACAGTGGCTGGCCTGCGGCTACGTGGTGAACTGCCCGGAGTCTTCCAGCACGGTCATGATCGACCTGAAGGAAATTGGCCCCACCTACTACTTCGCGCCGCCCCGGGTGTTTGAAGGGCTGCTGACCTCGGTGATGATCCGTATGGAAGACGCGGGCAGCGTCAAGCGCAAGCTGTTCCACCACTTCATGGATCTGGCCCGCCGCGTAGGCCCGGACCTCATGGACGGCAAACCTGTGGGCGCTCTGGACCGGCTGATGTACCGCCTGGGCGACCTGACCGTGTATGGCCCGCTGCGCAACACGCTGGGTCTGTCCCGCGTTCGGGTGGCCTACACAGCAGGCGAAGCCATCGGCCCCGATCTGTTCAGCTTCTACCGCTCCATCGGCATCAACTTGAAGCAGCTGTACGGCTCCACGGAAACCGCCGTGTTCGTGTGCCTGCAGCCCGACCACGAAGCCCGTGCCGATACCGTGGGCGTTCCGTGCGAAGGCGTGGAGATCAAGCTGGCCGACAACGGCGAGATCCTGGTCAAGTCACCCGGCCTGCTCAAGGAGTACTACAAGAACCCCAAGGCCACGGCCGAAGTGCTCACCGAAGGCGGCTGGTACCACACCAGCGATGCGGGCTTCATCGATGCCAGCGGGCACCTGAAAATCATCGACCGCGTGAAGGACGTGGGCCGCATCAAGGGCGGTGCCAACGACGGGGCCATGTTCGCGCCCAAGTACGTGGAGAACAAGCTGAAGTTCTTCAGCCATATCAAGGAAGTGGTGGCCTACGGCGACGGCCGCGACCGCGTCTGCGTGATGCTGAACATCGATTTCGATGCGGTGGGCAACTGGGCCGAGCGCCGCAACCTGCCCTACGCCGGCTACACCGATCTGGCGCAAAAGCCCGAGGTGTACCAGCTCATCAAGGAATGCGTGGAGAAGGTCAACGCCGACCTCAGCCGCGACGAGCTGCTGGCCGGCAGCCAGATCAGCCGCTTCCTGATCCTGCACAAGGAGCTGGACGCGGACGACGGAGAGCTGACCCGCACCAACAAAGTCCGCCGCGGCTTCATTGGCGACAAGTACAGCGCGCTGGTGGAGGCGCTCTATGGCGGCAAAACGGAGCAATACATCGAGACCGTGGTGAAGTTCGAGGATGGCCGCACCGGCAAGGTCAGCGCCACGTTGCGCCTGTCGGACGCCCAAACTTATACACCGGTGAAGTCGGCCGCCTGAGAGCGCTGGCACCCCTGACCAGAACACCACGCAACCACGCACAAAACATGGCGCACAAAAAAATAGGGGACGTCATCCTCGACGTCAACAACATCAGCTTGCGGTTTGGCGGCGTCAAGGCGCTGACCGACATTTCCTTCGATGTGAGGGAGCACGAGATCCGCGCCATCATTGGCCCCAACGGTGCAGGCAAGAGCTCCATGCTCAACTGCATCAACGGCGTGTACACGCCGCAGGAAGGCTCCATCACGTTCCGGGGCCAGACCTTCAAACACATGAACAGCCGCCAGGTGGCCGAGATGGGCATTGCCCGCACGTTCCAGAACCTGGCGCTGTTCAAAGGCATGAGCGTGATCGACACCTGCGCATCAAGAGCAACATCCTGCTCCAGGCTTTGCGCATCGGCCCGGCCGAGCGCGAAGAGGTCATACACCGCGAGAAGGTGGAGCAGATCATCGACTTCCTGGAAATCCAGGCTTACCGCAAGACGCCCGTGGGACAACTGCCCTACGGCCTGCAGAAACGTGTGGACCTGGGCCGTGCGCTGGCGCTGGAGCCCAAGGTGCTGCTGCTCGATGAACCCATGGCCGGCATGAACGTGGAA
>JAABRN010000162.1 GCA_011390855.1 Hydrogenophaga sp.
CGCCTCACTGGAGATGGGGGGAAACACGTCTTCCACTTCGTCGAACAGCAGAGCGGAGTGTGCGGTGCCTTTCAGGAACACCTG
Organism: Hydrogenophaga sp.; assembly: GCA_011390855.1. GTDB lineage: Bacteria > Pseudomonadota > Gammaproteobacteria > Burkholderiales > Burkholderiaceae_C > Hydrogenophaga. The sequence goes on from JAABRN010000162.1 coordinate 85, forward strand.
GGCAATCTGCAGCGACCGGTAGCGGTCACGGCCGCTGAGCGCATTGCCGTCACGATCGGCGTATTCCACTTCAAACAGTTCCAGCCCCGCCGCATGCGCCACCACGCGCGCCAACTCGGTTTTGCCGGTGCCGGGCGGGCCGTACATCAGCACGTTCACGCCGGGTTCGCGGCGCGCCACTGCTTCGCGCAGCAAACCGCAGAGCAAGCGCACGTCTTCGCCCACGTATTCGAAATCCTTCACCCCCAGTGCCGAGACCGCAGCAGGTCGGGTGAACACCGCCATGAGTTCGCTCTGGGTGCGGTACTCGCGCATCAGCACGGGGGGAAGCTTCTCGCTGACCTTCATCAGGTCGGCCAGGTCGGTGATGTTGTGTTCGGAGATCAGGTTCTCGACCATGCCGATGCGTTCCAGCCGCGAGCCCGCGCGCAGCGCCTCGCCCACCTCACTGGCCTTGACGCCGGCCACGTCGGCGATGGCCGCATAGGCCTCGGGCGCGTTGTTCACCTTGAACTCGACCAGGATGGAGCGCAGGTCGCGCTGATAGCGTGCCAGCGTGCCATAGAGCAGCAGCGCCCGTTCGGCGCGGTTGAGCTGGAGCAGGCCGGCCAGCGCATCGATGTTTTTCTCCACCAGCGTGGATTGTTTTTTTAGCGCCTGGCTGAGCCAGTCGCCGGTGACCGCCAGCACCGCCAGCAGGTCCTTGGGTGACTCCTTGGCGTATTCATCCAGATAGAAGAAAAGCGTGCCTTCTTCGTAAGGGCCTCGCCAGACGCCGTAGCGCTCCATGAAAGCGTGGGTGGAGAGCTGCTCCTGACCACCCCAGAGGTCGTTGTCGCGGCAGCGCCGATTCAGGAAATCGCGCAAGCGGGCCAGCACGGTGAGCGGCCAGACCAGGTGTCTCCCGGCCAGTGAGAGCATGGTGTTGAGGTCGCGGCGCACATTGAAACGCGGACCTTGTCGAGCGGCCAGTGTGAGCACGAAGTGCGAACACATCAGATCGAGCACCGGTGCCTGACGCAAACCGTGCGGCACGAACACGCGGCCTTCGCCCACGAAGAGGTTTCGCCCTTCGCGCGGCTCCTTCGGTTCCAGCACTGAGCGAGACACCGTCTCGACGGGCGGGACCGTGCGTTTGACCATCCAGACACCTCCGTTGACGCCGCCGCTCGCCACCAGGGCCAGCCAATTGCGGTGTTGAAGCGGAACATACCCCAGCTTGATGATTCATGGAAGGCCGTGCTGCAAGCAGGGTGAGGAATTTGTCGGACTTTCGCAAACCCCGTGACGCGCCGGCAAGGCGTCACAATCACTTCATGCTGACCAAACAAGACGTTGAAGCGGCCGCGCAGCGGCTGAACGGGCATATCCTGGACACGCCTTTCGTCGAATCTCGCACGATTTCGCAGATCGTCGGGTGCCAGGTGTTCCTGAAATTCGAGAACCTCCAGTACACCGCGTCGTTCAAGGAGCGTGGTGCCTGCAACAAGCTGGCGCAACTCAGCGCCGAAGAGCGTGCGCGGGGTGTGATCGCCATGAGCGCGGGCAACCATGCTCAGGGCGTGGCCTACCACGCACAACGCCTGGGCCTGCGCGCCGTGATCGTGATGCCGCGCTTCACGCCGGGCGTGAAGGTCGAACGCACGCGGGGTTTTGGCGCCGAAGTGGTGTTGCACGGGGACACGCTGGAAGCTTCCCGCATGCACGCCATGGAGCTCGCGGAACGCGAGGGCCTGGTGTTCGTGCACCCTTACGATGACGAGGCCATTGCCGCCGGCCAGGGAACCGTGGCACTCGAGATGCTGCGCGTGCAGCCCGACCTGGACATGCTCGTGGTCGCGATCGGCGGTGGCGGTCTGATTGCCGGCATGGCCACGGCCGCCAAGGCGCTCAGGCCCGACATACAGATCGTGGGCGTGCAGACCGAGCAGTTCCCGGCCATGTACAACGCCATCAAGGGCACCCAACTTCCCCAGGGCGCCAGCAGCATTGCCGAAGGCATCGCCGTGGGCACACCCGGGACCATCACACAGGCCATCATCCGCGACCGAGTGGACGATCTTGTGCTCGTTGACGAGGGCGATATCGAGCAAGCGATCGTGATGCTGCTGGAGATCGAGAAGACGCTGGTTGAAGGCGCGGGTGCAGCCGGCCTGGCGGCGCTGATCAAGCATCCGGAGCGTTTCGCGGGCAAACGCGTCGGTCTGGTGCTTTGCGGCGGCAACATCGATCCGATGCTGCTGGCCTCCATCATCGAGCGCGGCATGGTGCGCGCTGGCCGCCTGGCGCGCATCCAGGTCAATGCGCGTGACGTGCCAGGCAATCTGGCGCTGATCACGGCTACCGTGGCGGGAGCGGGTGCCAATATCGACGAGGTGCATCACCAGCGCGCCTTCACTCTGCTGGCAGTGCAGAACGTGACGATCGAGCTGGTGCTTCAAACGCGCGGGCGCGAGCATATCGAGCAGGTGATCAAGGCGCTGCAAACGGCGGGCTTCGAGGCGCAGATCGGCTAGGTGATGGCCCACCCCCGCGCCGCGCTTCGCGCGTCACCCCCTCAAGGGGGCGATACCAGTGGCCCGGCAAGCCGGTTCCACGGCTTCTTTGGAAAAGGGGATCTCGCGCGGGAAGGCCTTGGCGCATGAGCTCTGTTGTCAATTTGCATCGATCACGCGACATCCCTCCGGTTTCGTCGATCTTCAGGGAGCGATTGGTGCTGATCATGCCGTGCCAGCGGTTGACCGACGCTTTCGCGGTCTGCATGATGCACCGCATCGGCAATCAACTCAGGAGAAGGACGTGAACATGAACGCCATGTGGGATTCGCTTCAAGACACATTGGGCAGCCACATTCCCCAGCTGCTGGGTGCACTGGCCATTCTGGTGATCGGCTGGTTGATTGCGGTGGGCGTGCGAGCAGCCACGCGCAAGAGTCTGGGTTTTCTTGGGGTGAACCACCGGTTTGGCAAGGTCACCGGCGCGTCGGTGGACATCGAAGGCGCAGTGGCGCTGGGTCTGTTCTGGGTGGTGATCCTGCTGGCGCTGGCGGCGGTGTTCAACTCCCTGAATCTGGCGCTGGTGTCCGGTCCGTTCGCTGCATTGACCACGCAGCTCTTTGAATACGCTCCCCGGCTGATCGGTGGTCTGATCCTGGCGCTGGTGGGCTGGCTGGTGGCGAGTGTGGTGCGTGGCGTCACGCAGCGTCTGCTCGAAAAGACAACGCTGGACGAAAAGCTCAGCGAGCACGCCGACATGTCACCCATGAGCGAAAGCCTGGCCGGTGCGCTGTTCTGGCTGGTCATTCTGCTGTTCGTGCCCGCAGTGCTGGGCGCACTGGACATGCAAGGCCTGCTCGATCCCCTTCGCGCCATGGTGACCAAGACGCTGGACATGCTGCCCAACGCCGTGGCGGCCTTCGTCATCGGTGGCGTGGGCTGGATCGTGGCCACTGTGCTGCGCAACCTCACCGCCAACCTGACCCGCACAGCCGGCATCGACCAGCTCGGTGGCAAAGCGGGACTGACCGAGTCGGTCAAGCTCTCCAGTGTGGTGGGCACACTGGTGTTCGTGGTGGTCTTCGTGCCATCCCTGATTGCCGCGCTCGATGCTCTGAAGATTGAAGCCATTTCGCAGCCAGCCACCCGCATGCTCGCCATGCTGCTGGAGGCGGTGCCCCACATCATTGCGGCCGCACTGATCCTGGTCATCACCTGGATGGTGGCTTCTTTTGCAAGCAAGTTGCTCTCCAATCTGCTGGCGGCGCTAGGCTTTGACACACTGCCGCAGCGCGTGGGCATGGCCCATGCCTTTGAGACCACCAGCGCCTCCACATTTGTTGGCCGTGTGGCGCTGTTTTTTGCCATGTTGTTCGCCATCGTGGAAGCAGCAGGGCAGCTCGGCTTCACCCAGGTCAGCGACATGGTTGCCAACTTCATCGAGTTTGGTGGCCATGTTCTCCTCGGCTCGGCCATTCTGGTGATCGGTTTCTGGCTCGCCAACGTGGCCTACGACGCCATCGACCGAGCCAGCGGCGCCAACACCCAGGGCCTGGCCCGCGTCGCCCGCTTCGCCATTCTGGCGCTGGTCATTGCCATGGGTCTGCGCGCGATGGGCATTGCCGATGACATCGTGAATCTGGCTTTTGGCCTCACGCTGGGCGCGGTCGCGGTGGCGGTGGCGCTGTCTTTCGGCCTCGGTGGGCGGGAAGCAGCCGGCAAGCTG
>JAABRN010000163.1 GCA_011390855.1 Hydrogenophaga sp.
AACTGGCGGACCACTGGCTCTCCAGATTCCGTCGCGACAATTGAAGCTCCGGGTTCAAGACAATGCTTCACCTATCTGCCGTTTTTCCACTTGACTCATCCACACCATGACCACCCTGCACCACAGCGTGACCCTTGAAATGCTGCAACAGGCCCTGGTTGAGTGGTTCGCTCCCTGGGTCCAGTCGCTAGGGCTGCAGGTGGTGTCCTTCGGTGATGGGGAAGCGACCTTGCGGCTACCGCACAGCGATCAGCTCAGCCGGATCGGCGGCATGGTGTGCGGCCAAGCCCTGATGTCGGCGGCCGATACGGCCATGGTGCTGGCCATCGTCACGCGGCTGGGCAATCAGCGGCCCATGACCACGGTGCAGATCAACACCAGCTTTCTGAAACCGTTGTCGGGCCAGAACGCCCTGGTGACCGCCCGGCTGATCAGGGCCGGGCGCAGTCTCGCCTTTGGCGAAATCGACATCTGCAACGAGGCCGATGGCCAGAGCGTCTGTCGCGCCAGCACCACCTATGCACTGCTCTGACACAGCGTTGAAGGCGAGGCCCCCCATCGTCTCCCTTAGAATCGCGTCAATTTGTTTCAATTGATTCGGAGAGACCCATGTCCAAGCCAGAGCACGCCACTTCACAAGACCAGCCCCAGGACGTCGTGGAGTCCATCGTTCCCTTGATGCCGATCGTGTTGCCCGTGGCTGGCGCTGTGCTGATGTTTCTGCTGGCCTTCATCGCCGTCTTCATGGCCTGATACCCGTTCCGCAATGTCAAACCGAAAGCCTCCACGGGTTTTCGGTTTTTTTTCGACTGTCGGTCAACGGGCACCCGTTAAATGCATGACGTTATGCGGGTTTTGCATGTAACTTGCCGGTAACTGACCGGGCCCTTTCATAAAATCGGTACATCAGGCCGACACGCGGACCAAAATCCGGGATCACCAACCCGCTTTTTGCCTTTCTGCTGCATCGCAATCCGCAACGCAGCCCCAAGCGCCGACCGCTCTTTTCGCACCAGGGACTCCAATGCAGCCGTCTGGGCCCCACAGGCCGAAGACGGCTGCTGGCGTCGTTTGTGCACTTCGGTTTTTAAACTCTGGAGCTTCTTCGATGAATTCACCCGTGATGCAGGGCCTCGACCTCAAAACCCCCGCCTATGTGAAAAACGCGCGCCTGATCGCCTGGGTGGCCGACATGGCCGCTCTGTGCCAGCCGGCCCACATCCATTGGTGCGACGGCAGCCAGGCCGAATACGACGCGTTTTGCCAGCAACTGGTGGACGCGGGCACCTTCCGCAAGCTCAATGACGCCAAGCGGCCCAACAGTTTTCTGGCCTGGTCGGACCCTTCCGATGTGGCCCGGGTGGAAGACCGCACTTTCATCTGTTCCGAGAAGAAGGATGATGCCGGCCCCACCAACAACTGGATGGCGCCCGCCGAAATGCGTGCCACCCTTCACCCTCTGTTCGAAGGCTGCATGCGCGGCCGCACCATGTATGTGGTGCCTTTCAGCATGGGGCCGCTGGGCTCGCACATCGCTCACATCGGTGTGGAACTGACCGATAGCGCCTATGTGGCCGTGAACCAGAAGCTGATGACCCGCATGGGCAAGGCGGTGTATGACGTGCTGGGCTCCGATGGCGAATTTGTGCCGTGCATGCACACGGTGGGCGCGCCGCTGGCGGACGGTGAAGCCGACAAGACTTCCTGGCCGTGCAACCCCACCACCAAGTACATCGTTCATTACCCTGAGACGCGCGAGATCTGGAGCTACGGCTCTGGCTACGGAGGCAACGCGCTGCTGGGCAAGAAATGCCTGGCACTGCGCATCGCTTCCACCATGGGCCGCAAGCAGGGCTGGCTGGCCGAGCACATGCTCATTCTGGGCGTGACCAACCCGCAAGGCAAGAAGTACCACGTGGCTGCCGCGTTTCCCAGCGCCTGCGGCAAGACCAATTTCTCGATGCTGGTGCCACCAGCCGCCTTTGAAGGCTGGAAGGTCACCACCATTGGGGACGACATCGCCTGGATCAAGCCCCACGAAGACGGCAGGCTCTACGCCATCAACCCCGAAGCGGGCTACTTCGGCGTGGCGCCTGGCACCAACACCCTGTCCAACCCCAATTGCATGGCCAGCCTGGACCGCGATGTGATCTTCACCAACGTGGCGCTCACCGATGACGGCGACGTGTGGTGGGAAGGCATGGAGCAGGACACGGGCAAGGTGCCTGGGCACCTGATTGACTGGCAAGGCAAGGACTGGACGCCCGAGATCGCCAAACAGACCGGCGCCAAAGCCGCCCATCCGAACGCCCGTTTCACCGTGGCCGCCACCAACAACCCGGCGCTCGACAGCGCCTGGGACGACCCGGCTGGCGTGCCCATCGACGCTTTCATCTTTGGTGGCCGTCGCTCCACCACGGTGCCGCTGGTCACCGAGGCGCGCAGCTGGAAAGAGGGTGTCTACATGGCCGCCACCATGGGGTCGGAGACCACGGCTGCCGCCTTCGGTGCCCAGGGTGTGGTGCGTCGGGACCCGTTCGCCATGCTGCCCTTCTGTGGCTACAACATGAGCGACTATTTCCAGCACTGGCTGGATATGGAGCAGACCCTGCTGGCCAAAGGCAGCACGCTGCCGAAGATCTTCTGCGTCAACTGGTTCCGCAAGAACGAGGCGGGCAAGTTCGTCTGGCCTGGTTTTGGCGAAAACATGCGCGTGCTCAAGTGGATGATCGACCGGCTTGAAGGCCAGGCCACCGGCCAGGAAACCATGTTCGGAATCGCGCCGGGCTACAGTGAGTTGAACTGGAACGGTCTGGGCTTCACAGCCGAGCAGTTCGACACGGTGACACGCATCGAAAAGGGCGCCTGGCTTGAAGAGTTCAAGCTGCACGACGCACTGTTCGAGCAACTCGCCTACCGCCTGCCACCGGCTTTGTTGACCACCCGGAACAATCTGGAGCAAAGGCTGACCGCCTGATTTGGCCTCCAGCGCAACCGGCGGCTGCTCAATTGCGTAGCCGCCAGTGCCAGATTTGAACCCCTCGGCAAGGTAAGCACGTACAAAAAAGCCACCGGATTCCGGTGGCTTTTTTTGTTGGAACCTGAGCAGTGCTGCGCTGACTCAGATGTAGTACGTGTGGATGTTGCGGCTGCGTTGCTCGGCCAGGCGGTCGAAGAAACCGGCCCACGCGCTGCCACGGGTGCTGCTCGGCGCGGCCACTTCGCTGCTCATGCCCAGGGGTGCCAGTGCGTCGCTGAAGTCGTTGCGACCAAAAGATGATACCGACTCTTCCGCTTCGGCGCGTTCACGCACAACAGCTTGCTGAAGCTCCTGCATCAGGCGGGGGTCGGTTTGGGCGATGCTCCAGAGGCGTGCGTCGGCGCGGGCTTGGGCGATGGTCTGCGACCAGCCATCCAGCGAGCGCACGGTGCGCTGTGCGATGGACCGGGCTGTGCCTGCAAACACGGCCATGCCCGCAAAGACCACCACCCAGAGCGACACCCAGGCGAGAAACAGATGACCGTCGGCCCAGGTGTTGATGAGTCGATCGGCCAGCACCACCATGGCGGCGACCACGGCGGCCAGGAGCAGCACAGCCAGGCTGCGAGCGCTCTCGGTCTGGCTCGTGCCGGGTGTGGCAGCGCCAGCGGCATGGGCGGACGCGTTGGCGCGCAACGGACGGAGGTTCAGGGCAGTGGTGGGTGCGATCGTGCTCATGGCGGTTCCTGGAAAAGAATGTCTTTTGGACAACGCAATACTAGGGTTAACCCTAGATCTTTGCCAATTTATCTTTGTGATGACTTACATTCATAAGGGTGATTAATGAACGCAGCTTCCGCACACTCGACTTGAACCTGCTGCGGGTGTTTGACGAGGTGATGGCCGAGCGCAACCTCACGCGGGCAGCCCAAAAGCTGTCCATGACCCAACCAGCGGTGAGCAATGCCCTGCGTCGGCTGCGCGACGCACTGGGCGACGATCTGGTGAAGCGTGCGGGTTACGGGGTCGAGCCCACACCCACCGCACTCGCCATATGGCCCACTGTGCGGGATGCGCTGCACCAGTTGCGCGAGTCACTGGCGCCCGGTGTATTCGATCCGCAGACTGCCTCCAACGCCTTTGTGCTTGCCATGGCGGACGCCACAGCCGCCAAGATCGTTCCCGGACTGGTGGACATCCTTGAAGACGAAGCCCCGGGTGTGAGCCTGAGGGTCCTGCCACTGACCACCCGAGACCCGCGCGAACTGCTGGAATCGGGTTCTGCCGATCTGGTCATTGGACATTTCCCCGGGGTGCTGGCGGAGCTCGGCGCCCAGCACTTGAAGGAGGGCTCACCGCGATTCGTGCATCAGCGGCTCTACGAAGGCGAGTATGTGGTGGTGATGCGGCGCGGCCACCCGCTGTCCCGAGGAACGCTCTCGCTGGACGCCTACTGTGCTGCGCGCCATCTGCTCGTGAGCTTTTCAGGCCGGCCGTTCGGCTTTGTGGATGAGGCGCTGGCCGGACTGTCAAGGCAGCGCCGCGTGGTGCTCACGGTCAACCAGTTCTTCACCGCTGGGCGCGTGGTCGCCAATACGGATCTGCTCACAGTGTTGCCACGCCACTTTGTGGGTGCAACCGGCATGGAGGACGAGCTGGCGCTGCGCGAGCTGCCACTGCCGGTGCCGCCCGTGCATGTTGACAGTCTCTGGCACCGCCAGGCTGAGCACCAGAGTGCGCACCGGTGGCTGCGGCTGGCGGTGGAGATGGCGTCGGCGCGCGGGTTTGCCATTGCCTCGGCCCTGGCCGAACGCCCCGCCACACAATGAAGCCATGAAACTGCAACTGCTGAGCGACCTCCATCTTGAGGCCAACCCTGATTTCGAAGCCGAACCTGCTGCCGGTGCGGACCTGCTGGTGCTGGCAGGGGACATCGGCTCCTACCAGACCCGGCACGATGGCAGCGTCATGGAAGAGCCAGACTGGGGGTTACAGCGATTCTCGCCGCTCCCTCAGTACGCGGGCTGGCCGGTGCCGGTGCTGTTTGTTCCGGGCAATCATGAGTATGACGGTCTCGACGTGGACGAGGCGCACACGCAGCTTCGGCACACCTGCGACCGGCTGGGTATCACCTGGCTGGAACGCGAAACCCTGGTAATTGAAGGCGTGCGCTGGATCGGGACCACCTTGTGGAGCGACTTCGACGCATTGGGCGACCCGAGTCTGCATATGCCTTTTCATGACGGTGCCAGAGCAAAGGGCAAGGGGAAGTCCAGGCCTCGCAGCGTCGACCCGTTTACCCACCGCCTTCAGCAACGTGAAAAAGCGTTTCGGGCGGCCAACTTCTATTTGTCCAAAGTGGCCAGCCAGCGCAACGGTCGCCTGTTCGACGCCGAGGCCATGCGCGCCATGGGGCTGGAATGCCAGGACTGGCTGCACTCGGCCTTGCAACCCCCTTTTGAAGGTCCTACCGTGGTGGTGACTCACTTCGCCCCCACGCTGCACAGTGCGGACCCCAGGTATGGATTGCGCCCCGGGACGGCTGGTTTCTGCAATGGCCTGGACGACTGGCTGGGACTCGCCGATCTCTGGCTGCATGGCCACCTGCATTGTCCGCAAGATCTTCAGGTGGGTCGCTGCCGCATCGTGGCCAACCCGCTGGGTTACGCCGACAAGGACGAACAGGTCGGGTTCTTGAGGCAGCAGCTCGTCGAGGTCCCGCGCGCCATGTGCACCGACACGAACCTTGCGCCAGCGCAAGGTGCCGACGCTCCATCGCTCTACACTTGCAAACATTCCACCTGAACAGGAGACAACCATGAAAATCTTGCTTGCGGTCGACGGTAGTGGGTTCACGAAGAAGATGCTGGCCTATCTGGCCACCCACGACGAATGGTTGGGCGCCACACACGAATACACCCTGGTCACTGTTCAGATACCTTTGCCTTCCCGAGCCCGCGCTGCTGTCGGGGCCGAAATTGCGAACGGCTTTTACGCTGACGAAGCCGAAAAGGTGTCAGCGCCAGTGGTCAAGTTTCTCAAACGCCACGGCATTGATGCCCAGGTGGTGCACAAGGTCGGTTCGCCAGGCGAGCTGATCGCCAAGGTAGCGAATGCAGGCAAATTCGACCTGCTGATGATGGGCTCGCACGGTCACAGCGCGCTGGGCAATCTGGTGATGGGCTCGGTGGCCACCAAAGTGCTGGCACAGTGCAAGGTTCCGGTTCTGCTGGTCAGGTAAGCACTGCTGAGCCGCCTTGCGCCTTCTCCCTCAGGGGGACGAAACGCAAGACCGACTGCACCGGGTCTTTGTTTTCCCGGGACGGAGAGCGGCCAGCCTGCTGATCTGCTGCTGGCTGGCGTGCTGAACGCCTGGCAGCCGCGCTCTTGCTTTCAAAACGAAGCTGAACGGCTTGACCAGATCGCCACAACTTGCCCCTGACGAGGCCGTGTAGCGGTCGCCGCAGAGGGTTACCTTGCTTTCAGACCGTCAAAGCAGGTAGACAGGACCATCTCAATGATCTGTTCATTGCTGTACTGGCCTGAGCCTTTCAGGAAACCCAGTACCGGGTCACAGGCCCTGGCGTAGAGGGTGTAGAGCACCGCAATGGGCGGCAGCGAAGGGTTGAGGCTGCCTTCTGCCTGGGCTGCTGTGATCCAGGCGCCCAGCCTGTCGCTCACATCCATCAGACCATCCACATAAGCCTTGTTGGTGGTCAGCGTGGCGCGAAGGCTGGAATTCTCACTGGGCAAAGACGGCATTTCACCGGCCAGTTGCACCACCATGGTCCAGCGCGCGACTTCACGCAACAGGTCCAGCGGTGGTCGTTTGGTGTCCAGGCCGTCGAGGAACGCCTGAGCGCGTTGCATGACCCGCACCATGGCCGCCGCCGCCAGATCTTCCTTGCTCGGGAAATGTTTGTAGAGGCTGGCCTTGGCGATGCCCACCTCGGCGGCGACTTCGTCCACGGTCATGGACTCAAAGCCTTTCTCAGCCAGCAAGCGGTTGACCGCAGAAACGATCGCGTCTTCTCTCGCCAGGTGCATTTGCTGACGGAAGCTGCGTTTGGGAGCGGGTTCGGAAGGGGACTGGAGAGCGAGGGTGTCCATAAAGACCTTATTTTGGCTGCCGCATTGTGCCCGATATCGACGAACAGGTCGATAACCCCACTTTAAAGTAATGTTACAGACTATTCGGTCACTTTTCATACTTTTGAGGATACATTGCAATCCCGCCGAACGTTTGAACAGAAATGCCTTGGGTTCAACACGTTGAAAGCGGCTCTTCAGCCTCCTTTTGTTGTTTTGAAAGTGATCACGATGACCATTTCCAGACGCCTTTTTGTTCTTACCGCTGCAGCCGCCGGCAGCAGTGTCTTGTTGTCAGCCTGCGGTGGAGGCGACGATGACCCTGGTCCCAACATCGTCGAAACCCTCCAGGTCAACGAACAGTTCAGCATCCTGGTGGAGGCAGTGGTGGCCGCTGACCTGGTCGCTGCGCTGAGCGTGGATGGCCCCCTCACCGTGTTTGCCCCTACGAACGCTGCCTTTGCAACGCTGCTCGCAGAGCTCGGCGTCACCAAAGAAGCCTTGCTGGCCAGTCAGCCTCTGCTGACGCGGGTGCTCACGTACCACGTGCTCAACGGCCGGGTATTGCGTGCGGGTGTGCCCATAGGCGCCCCCATCACCACGTTGGAGGGCGGCACCTTCACGGTTGACACCGACCTGCGCATCACCGACGCGCGTGGACGCCTGTCCAACATCGTCGACACCGACGTGATCACCAGCAACGGGGTGATCCACGTGATCGACAAGGTGTTGCTGCCTGCCGCCTGACACGCCATCTCTCTTTTGATTTCCCTGTTCCCTCAACCCATCCTCAAAGGATTTCCCATGAAAAAGACCCTCATCGCTTCCCTGATCGCATTTGGTGCCCTGTCTGCTGCTCACGCCAAAGACATCGTCGACACCGCCATCGCCGCCGGTTCGTTCAAGACACTTGTGACTGCAGTGCAGGCCGCCGGTCTGGTGGACACGCTCAAGGGCCCAGGCCCGTTCACCGTGTTTGCGCCCACCGACGCAGCCTTCGCCAAAATTCCCAAGGCCGATCTGGACGCGCTGCTGGCCGACAAGGCCAAACTGACCGCCGTGCTGACCTACC
>JAABRN010000175.1 GCA_011390855.1 Hydrogenophaga sp.
TTGTCGCGGGAGAGCAGGGTGTCGCCGAAGCCGTTTTCGACCGAGTCGATGGCCACAGAAACAAAGTCGCCCACCTGGACTTCGAGTTCACCCAGGTCGTTCTTGAATTCGGCCAGCGGCACATAGGCTTCCGACTTCAGACCAGCGTTGACCACCACGTGGCTGTGTTCGATGCGAACAACTTCAGCGGTGATGACTTCGCCCGAGCGCATTTCAGCGCGTTTGAGGGACTCTTCGAACAGGGCGGCAAAAGATTCAGACATTGAATTTCCTAAAACCGCTCAAAGCCGAACACAACAACGCACAGGACGTGCAGCATGGGGATCGGCTAATGGGCGGTGTTGACGTTGCGGGCCGGGGCACCGCGGGGTTAAGGGTCGAGAACCATCCGGCCTGCGGGCTTGTGAATACCCGGCGGGACCGTTTGGGCCAGAAGCACCAGCAAACTCAAATTCTTTCAGGCCTTTGAGAATGCCGTTTTGTCTTGCCACCAGACCAACAACTGATCGATCGATTGCTCGATACTCAGACCGGAGTTGTCCAGATGCAAGGCGTCTTCGGCGGGCTTGAGTGGCGCGTGACTGCGGGATGAGTCCCGCTCGTCGCGTCGGATCATGTCCGCCAGAAGGTCGTCGATATTAGCAGCAAATCCTTTTGAAATCAACTGCTTATGCCGGCGTTGCGCACGCTGGGGGGCACTGGCGGTCAGAAACACCTTCAGGGCCGCATCGGGGAAAACAACCGTGCCCATGTCGCGCCCGTCAGCCACAAGGCCCGGGAGCTGGCGAAAGTCATGCTGGAGACCCAGCAGCGCAGACCGCACCTGTGGTACCGCCGACACTCGGGAAGCGGCCATGCCCGCGGATTCGCTGCGCAGGGCCTCGGCCACATCCTCTCCGTCGAGAAGGATCTGATCGCCTGTGAAGCGCACCCGCATATTCGAGGCCAGCTCGCCAAGGCGGTCGGATTGACCTGGCGCCAGCAGCGCTGTTTCGTCTGTTGGAATGCCCGCTTTTTCCGCTGCCAGACCCACGAGTCGGTACAGGGCGCCCGAATCCAGCAGGTGGTAGCCCAGCCGACGTGCCAGCGCAGCGGCCAGCGTGCCTTTGCCGGAAGCGGTGGGGCCATCGATACAGATCACCGGGATGTTGGCTGGTGGTGTCAGGCACACCTTGAACAAGGTCTCGAAGTAGTCGGGAAAGGTCTTGCCGACACATTTGGGGTCTTCAATGCGCACCGGCAAGCCTGCCGGATTGAACGCCGCCAGAGAAAAACACATGGCGACCCGGTGATCGTCGTAGGTGTGGATGCTGGCGGTGGACCATGCATCAGGCGTCGAGGGGGGCGTGATGCGCAGAAAGTCCCCGCCTTCTTCTACCGATGCACCCAGCTTGCGACATTCGTTGGCCATGGCGGCTATGCGGTCTGTCTCCTTGACTCGCCAGCTGGCGATGTTGCGCAGTGTGGTCGGGCCGTCGGCGTACAGGGCCATCACGGCCAGCGTCATGGCCGCATCCGGGATGTGATTGCAGTCAAGATCGATGGCCCTCAACGGCCAGGCGCCTCGTTTGATGTGCAGCGTGCTGTCGTCGCCGCTGATGTCTGCCCCCATGAGCCTGGCTGCTTCGATGAAGCGGATGTCGCCCTGTATCGATGCCAGTCCCACACCCTTGATCGTGATGCCGTTTTGTCCGGTCGAGCTGGGCGCGATGGCGCCCAGCGCGATGAAATAGCTGGCCGAAGAAGCATCGCCCTCCACGGAGATGCTTCCAGGAGACTGGTATTGGCTTCCGGCCGGAATGGTGAAACGCTTCCAGTCATCCCGCTTCACATCGACCCCGAAGCGCCGCATCAGATTGAGCGTGATTTCGATGTAGGGGCGGGAGATGAGCTCGCCCACCACGTCGATATGAATGTCGCGGGAACGGGCTGCCAATGGAAGCGCCAGCAGCATCGCAGTAAGGAACTGGCTGGACACATCGCCCCGAATCAGAATGGGTGCGTCAATCGAGAGTGTGGTGGGCTCGCCGGTACCCAGGCGCAACGGTGGATAGCCGTCGTTGAGCGTGTATTCCACAGGGCAGCCCAACTGCCGCAAGGCGTCCACCAGATCGCCGATGGGCCGCTCGTGCATGCGTGCGACGCCGCTGAGTTCGAAGCGGCCGCCATGTTGGCAGGCCAGCACGGCCAGCGCAGCTGTGAGGGGTCGCATGGCGGTGCCTGCGTTGCCCAGAAACAGCGCCGCGGTCTTGACTGGCAGGTCGCCGCCCAGGCCATGCACGCGAACGGCGCCGTTCGACAAGTGTTCTGCACGACATTCCAGGGCGGCCAGCGCCTGAAGCATGACCTGCGTATCGTCAGAGTCCAGCAGGTCAATGACGTCGGTGTGGCCTGTGCTGAGAGCCGCCAGCAAAAGCACACGGTTTGAAATGCTTTTGGAGCCTGGCAGGTTAACCGTCCCACCAGCGCTCACCAGAGGGGGAATGTCGAGGTGGTCAGTTGAGTACATTCGCGCAATGGAGCCAGTAGGCCCTCGCTGGGTCAATCAAGGGGTAGAACAGTTCGCGAGCTGCCCGCGGCATTCAGCCCTGGGATTTGATTGCGGTCATGCGCCAGTGGGCTCGGGCGGTACTGGCTTCGTCAATCAGCGTTTCCAGCGCATCCGGGTTGCCTGCCGCAATGGCGGTTTCCATCGCGTGCAGGGCACGTTGAAAGTGTCTGGATTGTGCGATCAGCTCTTCCCGGTTGGAGATGAGGATATCGCGCCAGATGCTGGGGTCGCTGGCCGCAATGCGGGTGAAGTCGCGAAAGCCGGGGCCGGCGAGAGAAAGGTAGGTATCGCCGTCTGCCTGCCCCTTGATGGAGTTCATGAGCGCGAAGGCAATCAGATGGGGCAGGTGGCTCACGGCAGCGTAGGCTGCATCGTGCGCTTCAGGCGACATCTGCCTCACGTGGCAACCCAGCGCTGTCCACACCTGGGTGGCTTTTTCCAGTTGGGCCGTGAGGGTGCGTTCGATTGGCGTCAGGATGACCTGGCGCCCGCGATACAGGTCGGCGTCTGCATGCTCCACACCTGCCAGTTCCTTGCCCGTGATGGGATGGGCTGGCACGAACACCCCCACCTGGTCGCGCAGGACGCGACGCGCTGAATCGATTACCTCGCGTTTGGTTGATCCGACATCCATGATGAGGGTGTTCGGGGTCACCAGATGGCGAATGGCCTTGAAGGTGGCTTCGGTGGCAGCCACTGGCACGGCCAGCAGCACCAGATCCGCGCCCGACACTGCCAGCAAAGCCGACGGTGCTTCCACATCGATCACGCCCATCTGCCGGGCGCGCTCCGTGGTGGAGGGCGATTTGCTGTAGCCCACCACCCGCTTGACCAGGCCTGCCTTCTTGAGAGCCAGTGCAAATGAGCCACCCATCAGGCCGCAGCCAATGAGGCCAAGTTGTTCAAACATACAGATTTCTCGAAGGAGGTCGGATGGGGGTCATTCTGTGACCGGGTAGGCGCCCAGTACCTTGTAGAAGGCACACAGATTCTGGAGTTCGCCCAGGGCTGCGGCCACGTGCGGCTGGGAAGGGTGCCCTGCAATATCGATATAGAAGTAGTACTCCCATTGGCCGGACTTGGCGGGGCGGGACTCGAACCGGGTCATGGACACGCCGTTGTTCTTCAGGGGCACCAACAAGTCGTGCACCGCACCAGGACGGTTGGGAACCGACACCACGAGGCTGGTGCAATCCCTGCCAGACGCGGGCGGCATGGCAAGCGTCTGGGGTAAACAAATCACGGCGAAGCGGGTCCGGTTGTAGGCTTCATCTTGTATGGCGTGCGCCACGATGTGCAGCCCGAACTGCGCTGCGGCGCGCTCGCTGGCCAGACCGGCCCAGCTTGGCTGGGTGGCAGCCAGTCTCGCGCCCTCGGCATTGCTCGAGACTGCGCGTCTCTCTGCATTGGGCAGATGTTGTGACAGCCAGTTCTGGCATTGCGCCAAGGCCTGCGGGTGGGCCATCACCACCTCGATGCCTTCGAGGTTGTTGATCTGCCTGAGCAAGTTGTGTCTGATCAGCAGGCTCACTTCCCCTACCACGTGCACGGGTGAACGCAGGAAAAGATCCAGCGACCTCGCCACCACACCTTCGGTTGAGTTTTCCATGCCCACCACGCCATATTGCGCCGTGCCGGCCGCGGTGGCGTGAAACACTTCATCGAAGTTTGCGCAATAGATCAGATTGGCGGCGCTGCCAAAAAATTCGATCGCCGCCTGTTCGCAAAACGTGCCCTGTGGCCCGAGCACCGCCACGCGCTGCGGCGCCTCAAGTGCCAGGCAGGCCGACATGATCTCGCGCCAGATGGAAGCCACATGCTGGTTCAGCAGCGGGCCCTGATTGGCTGCCTGGATTTTTTCGATGACTTGTGCGACACGGTCGGGTCGGAAGAACGGAGAGCCTTCCTGGCGCTTGATTTCGCCGACCTGTTCCGCCACATGGGCGCGCTGATTCAGCAGTGAAAGCAGTTGCTGGTCCAGGCCGTCGATCTGGATGCGCAGCGCTCCCAACGAGTCCGATTGTTTGGGTTGTGTCATGCTCGTCAAGCCTGGGTTCGTTCGAAGTCGCGCATGTAGTCGACCAGCGCATTCACGCCTTCCATCGGCATCGCGTTGTAGATGCTGGCCCGCATGCCACCCACGGATTTGTGGCCCTTGAGCTGGAGCAATCCGCGGGCTTTTGCTCCCGTCAGAAAGGCGTCGTTACGCGCCTCGTCACGCAAGAAGAAGGGCACGTTCATGCGCGAGCGGCAATCCTTGGCGACCTTGTTGGCATAGAAACCAGACGCATCGATGAAGTCGTACAACAGAGCGGCCTTTGCCACGTTGCGCCGCTCCATCTCGGCCACGCCTCCCTGTCGCTTGAGCCACTGGAAGGTGAGCCCCGCCACGTAGATGGCGTAGGTAGGGGGGGTGTTGTACATCGACTGATGGCTGGCCACGGTGGCGTAATCGAATGCGCTGGGGCATGGGCTCATGGATTTGCCGAGCAAGTCTTCGCGCACGACCACCAGCGTCAACCCTGCAGGACCCAGGTTTTTCTGGGCGCCCCCAAATGCCAGGCCGACGCGAGACCAATCGACTGGACGAGAGGCCACATGCGAGGAAAAGTCAACCACCAGCGGCGCGTGGCTGCCCAGTGCTTTCAGGTCGGGCAGCTCATGAAACTCGACGCCGTTGATGGTTTCGTTGCTGCAAATGTGCACGTACCGCGCGTCTGGGCTCAACCGCCATTGCCCAGGGTCAGGAAGGGACGTGTGGTGATCAGCCACATTGCTGGCAGCTTCATGGACGCGGCAGTATTTCTCTGCTTCGGCCGCCGATTTTTTGCTCCAGCTGCCCGTGACCACGAAGTCGACGGCGCCCCCCTGCGAGAGGTTCAAAGGCACGATGGCATTTTCAGCCAGTCCACCGCCTTGCATGAACAGCACCTTGAAGTGTTCGGGAATGGCCAGCAGATCACGCAGATCGGCTTCCGCCAGATCCCGGATTGACATGAACTCCTTGCCGCGATGGCTCATTTCCATCACGCTCATGCCACTGCCATGCCAGTCAAGCATTTCAGTGGCCGCCTCTTCCAGGACCTCCGCAGGCATGGCCGCAGGACCCGCCGAAAAATTGTACGGGCGCATCATGGAGCGTCGTTGCCAGCCTCTTCCGCGCTGTCCGCTTCGGGCGTATCGATCACGTTGGCGTCGTTTTCCACGATGCGTTGCAATCCAGAGAGTTCGGATCCGTCGTCGAGTGCAATCAGTGTGACGCCCTGCGTGGCGCGCCCCATCTCCCGGATTTCGGAAACGCGGGTACGCACCAGAACGCCCGTGTCGGTGATCAGCATGATTTCGTCATCGTTGTGCACCAGGGTGGCCGCAACAACCTTGCCATTGCGCTCACTCTGCTGAATGGCGATCATGCCCTTGGTACCGCGCCCATGACGCGTGTACTCGGAAATGGATGTGCGTTTGCCGTATCCATTGATGGTGGCGGTCAGCACGCTTTGCGCTTCATCTTCAGCCACCAGCATGGCGATCACGCTCTGACCTTCTTCGATCATCATGCCGCGCACGCCGCGGGCATTGCGTCCCATGGGGCGCACATCGTTTTCGTCAAACCGAACCGCTTTTCCGCCGTCGCTGAACAGCATCACGTCGTGTTCACCGTCGGTGAGTGCGGCGCCCACCAGGTAGTCCCCCTGGTCGAGATCCACGGCAATGATGCCCGCCTTGCGGGGGTTGGAGAACTCGTTCAGAGCTGTCTTCTTGACCGTGCCCATGCTGGTCGCCATGAACACATACCGGTCGGAAGGGAAGGTGCGCATCTCACCTGTGAGTGGCAGCACCACGTTGATTTTTTCGCCCTCCTGCAGTGGGAACATGTTCACGATGGGCCGTCCGCGAGATCCTCGCGAACCTGCGGGTACTTCCCATACTTTCAGCCAGTACAGGCGACCTCTGTTCGAGAAGCAAAGGATGTAGTCGTGCGTGTTGGCAATGAAGAGCTGGTCGATCCAGTCGTCCTCCTTCGTGGCTGTGGCTTGCTTGCCTCTGCCGCCCCGTTTTTGTGCCCGGTATTCGGCCAGAGGCTGGCTCTTGATGTAACCGCTGTGGCTCAGCGTGACCACCATGTCCGTTGGCGTGATCAGGTCTTCGGTGCTCAGGTCTTGGGCACTGTGCTCGATCTCGCTGCGGCGCGCGCCGAGTTTGGTCTGACCGAACTCGAGCTTCACCTCGGTGAGTTCATCGCCAATGATGGTCGAAACGCGCTCAGGTTTGGACAGGATGTCCAGGAGGTCGTCGATCTCACTCATGACCTGCTTGTACTCGGCAACGATCTTGTCCTGCTCGAGGCCGGTCAAGCGCTGCAGGCGCATCTGCAGGATTTCCTGCGCTTGCGTTTCGGAGAGGCGGTAGAGGCCATCCGAACCCATGCCGAACTCACGCTCGAGCGATTCCGGGCGGTAGTCGTCTGCGTTCACCACGCCGCCATCCAGGCGGGTGCGGGTGAGCATTTCCTTGACCAGCTGGCTATCCCAGGGCCGCGACATGAGTTCGGCCTTGGCCACAGGCGGCGTAGGTGCACCCCGGATGATGCGGATGAATTCGTCGATATTGGCCAGTGCCACTGCCAGGCCTTCGAGCACGTGTCCCCGCTCGCGCGCTTTGCGCAGGTTGAACACCGTGCGCCTGGTGACCACCTCTCGTCTGTGCTCAAGGAACACCTGGACCAGCTCCCGCAGGTTGCACAAGCGGGGTTGCCCGTCGATCAGCGCCACCATGTTGATGCCGAAGGTGTCTTGCAGCTGGGTCTGCTTGTAGAGGTTGTTGAGCACCACCTCTGGTACCTCACCCCGCTTGAGTTCGATCACCAGCCGCATGCCGGATTTGTCTGACTCATCCTGAATGTGGCTGATGCCCTCAATTTTCTTTTCGTGCACCAACTCAGCAATGCGTTCCTGCAGTGTCTTCTTGTTGACCTGATAGGGCAGCTCGTCGACGATGATGGACTGACGCTGTCCTTTGTCGATATCTTCAAAATGGCATTTGGCCCGCATCACCACGCGGCCACGGCCGGTTCGATAGCCGTCCTTCACCCCATTGACGCCATAAATGATGCCGCCCGTGGGGAAATCGGGGGCGGGAATGATTTCCATCAATTCGTCAATGCTTGCTTCGGGGCTCCGGAGCAGGTGCAGGCAGGCATCGACCACCTCATTGAGGTTGTGGGGCGGAATATTGGTGGCCATGCCCACGGCAATTCCACCGGAGCCATTCACCAGCAAATTGGGAAGCCTCGCGGGCAGCACCAACGGCTCTTTTTCGGAGCCATCGTAGTTAGGCCCGAAATTGACCGTTTCCTTGTCGATATCTGCCAGCATTTCGTGGGCGATTTTCGACATGCGAATTTCGGTGTACCGCATCGCAGCGGCATTGTCGCCGTCGACCGACCCGAAGTTGCCCTGTCCATCCACCAGCATGTGACGCAAGGAAAAATCCTGCGCCATGCGCACGATGGTGTCGTAGACCGCGCTGTCGCCGTGAGGGTGGTACTTGCCGATAACGTCACCCACGATGCGTGCCGACTTTTTGTATGGCCTGTTCCAGTCGTTGTTGAGTTCGTGCATGGCGAACAGCACGCGCCGATGCACAGGCTTGAGACCGTCGCGCGCGTCAGGAAGGGCGCGGCCCACGATGACGCTCATGGCGTAATCCAGATAGCTTCTGCGCATCTCCTCTTCAAGGCTGATGGGCAGGGTCTCTTTGGCGAACTGTGTCATGGGTGGCGTCTGGTGTGCAAGATGAGGCCTGAAGGCAACCTGACATTTTAGGGTGCTCACGCGATCGCTCGCGATCCAGTGGTGTGTTGCTGTTCAACAACGAATCGGTCTGCGCAGCCAAAAGTGGTTACAACAGGTCGTTCATGCGTCGCAATAGCCCCTTCAGGCTTGTGGCACAATGAATTCAACGCATTGGGTGGTGGTCACTTCAAGCGTCAATATCTGTAACGCAGCAAGTCTGCGGCTCACCAAGAGGAATACCATGACAAAACTGAATAAAGTGGCAATGCTGTTTGCAACCGCCGCCATGGCAACGGCTGCGGGTGCCCAAACCGTGGACAACTGGCGCTCCGCCGATGGCACAGTCTGGAAAAACGGCACCAACGAGCTCTGCTGGCGCAATGCTGGCTGGACGCCAGCCACCGCAGCAGTTGGCTGTGACGGTGCGATCGTGCCTGTTGCCGCTCCTGCGCCTGCTCCAGCCGCTGCGCCGGCTCCAGCCGCCGCGCCAGCACCGGCACCAGCACCAGCACCAGCACCAGCACCAGCCGCTGCCAAGGTAACCTACGCTGCCGACGCCTTCTTTGATTTCGACAAGGCAGTGTTGAAGCCTGAAGGCAAAGCCAAGCTGGACGATCTCGCCAGCAAAGTGGGTGGCATCAACCTGGAAGTCGTGATTGCAGTGGGTCACACCGACTCCACCGGCCCTGCCGGCTACAACCAGGCTCTGTCGGTTCGCCGCGCTGAGGCTGTCAAGGCCTACCTGGTGAGCAAAGGCATCGAAAGCAATCGCATCTACACAGAAGGTAAAGGCCTGACCCAGCCAGTGGCTGACAACAGCACCCGCGAAGGCCGCGCCAAGAACCGTCGCGTTGAGGTGGAAGTTGTGGGCACCCGCGCCAACTGATCACCGTCCAACAGACTAAAAAAACCGCGCTTCGGCGCGGTTTTTTTGTGTCCTGACGATAATCGACCCATGAATCCAAACATCAACGCCGACCCGGCCGAACTGGCCAAGTTTTCTGATCTCGCGCACCGTTGGTGGGATACCGAAAGTGAATTTCGCCCATTGCATCAGATCAACCCCTTGCGCCTGGCCTGGATTGATGGACTTGCAGACATCGCAGGAAAGCAGATTCTTGATGTCGGCTGTGGTGGCGGCATTCTTGCGGATTCCATGGCTCGGAAAGGGGCCACAGTTACCGGAATTGATCTGTCTTCCAAAGCCCTGGGTGTCGCAAAACTGCACGCGCTTGAGGCCGCAACGCCCAATGTGAGCTACGAAGAGATCAGTGCAGAGGATCTCGCAAAAGATCGCCCCGGCACCTTCGACGTGGTGACCTGCATGGAAATGCTGGAGCACGTACCTGATCCTTCATCCGTGGTCCGGGCATGCCATGCGCTTGTCAAACCGGGCGGCTGGGTCTTTTTCTCCACCATCAATCGAAATCCCAAATCATTTCTTTTTGCGATCGTGGGCGCAGAATATGTGCTCGGCATGCTCCCCCGCGGCACACATGAGTACGCCAAGCTGATCCGTCCGAGCGAACTGGCCAGGTTTTGCCGGGAGGCAGGTCTTGATCTCCTCCACTCCCGAGGTATGGAGCACAGCCCCTTGACAGGTCGTTATTGGCTCAGTGCCGATACCAGCGTCAACTACATGATGGCCGCTCAGAAGCCATGAGATTCCAACCCATCTCTGGCATCAAAGCGGTCTTGTTTGATCTGGATGGCACGCTCATCGACAGTGCACCCGATCTGGGCGCCGCTGCCGACCTGATGCGAACCCGCAGGGGCTTGCCATCGCTTCCATTGGAGCGCTACCGGCCGTTTGCGGGGTCTGGCGCGCGTGGCATGCTGCGCGTGGCTCTTGAAAAGGCGCCGGGAGACGCAGATTATGAAGACCTCAGGGTCGAATTTCTGTCTCTATACGAGTCCTGCATGTTCGAGCGTACGCGCCCTTTTGCCGAGGCTGCCGAATTGCTTGACGCGCTGGTCAAAAGGGGTTTGCGCTGGGGTGTGGTGACGAACAAGGCAGAGCGTTTCGCGAAGCCTCTGACGGCATCCATGGTGATGTTCACCGGGGCAGGGGCTATCGTCGGCGGAGACACCACGCCATTCTCCAAACCACACCCTGAACCCTTGCTGGAGGCTGCACGCCGTCTGTCGCTACCGCCCCACCACTGCATGTACGTCGGTGACGACGAGCGCGACATTCTGGCCGGCAAAGCCGCTGGCATGCACACGGTGGCAGCCAGATACGGCTACCTTGGCGAAAGCATGGCTGTTTCAGGGTGGGGTGCGCATGCGGAAGTGAACAATCCCCTGGAGGTCTTGAATTTGATCGCTTTGCCTTAAACTAGGGACTTCAGGGGCTGCACTGGTTTCGACGTGGGTTCGGACACGCAGCAGGGCATGTCGAGGTTCTGTCACCTCGTAAATCCGCAGAAAAAAACTAACTGCAAACGACGAACGTTTCGCACTCGCCGCTTAATTGCCAGTGAGCTTTGCAACAGCAGGCCTATGGGCTGGGCAAGGGTCCTTTCGGTGCAAGCCGCAAGGGTCCAGGCTGCAAAGATAATTCAATAGGCTGGTCGCGTGTCGGGCAACTTGGCGCGCGGTGAGATCCAAGGTTGCTGGCTTCCCTTGCAGCGTGTCGCTGCGCGGCTTGGGAGGTAAGACTCAAATCAGACGACTACACATGTAGAACTGCGCGAAGAAGGCTTGCGGACGGGGGTTCAAATCCCCCCAGCTCCACCATACCCTGTGACAAAGGCCGCTAGGAATGTACACCTAGCGGCCTTTTTCTTTGGTAAATCGTGTGTGCCCGCGCCGTTTTTTCCGGTTGCACCTCTTGCACCAAACACAGC
>JAABRN010000164.1 GCA_011390855.1 Hydrogenophaga sp.
GGTGGCGAAGCTCCACCACCCGAAGTAGGCGCCCTCGCGCTGGCCGCGTTCGCCAAGCTGGCCGATCAAGCCCGCAAGCATGGCGCTGGGCAGTGCCAGATCGGTACCCAATGCCACACCGGAGAGCGCACAGACGATCAGGAAAGGCACAATGTCGCCAGCGCCCAGGGTGGCTGCCCAGATGAACACCGCCACCGACAAGCCCATGCCGGCCAGCCAGGTGCGCGCCAGGCCGAAGCGTGTCACGAGCCGCACCCAGAGGGGAATCGACAAGGCGGCGCACAGGAAATAGGTGGCAAGAAAAGCAGGTTCGACGGCTGGCGAGGCCTGCAAACGGTCTTGAATAAAAAACAGCACCAGCGTGGCAGGAATGGCGCTGGCGGTCCCGTTGATCACGAACACCGCGAGCAGGCGCAAGAATGCAGGCTGACGCAACGGCTGGAACGGCGCGGTCGTGGTTGATGCCAGGTGGGTGGCTGATGCGGCCCCGGGCAGGGGTATCACCGCGCGCGTCCAGGCCCACCAGCCGAGGGCGAGCAGCACCGCGAAGCTGCCCACGGTGGCCCCCAGCCCGAGTGTGCCGGGCAGCACAGCGGCGATCAAAACACCCAGCAATGCCAGTGCTTCCCGCCAGGCGACCACCCGGCTTCGCTGCACCTCGGTGCCACCCAGGCGGGCTCCCCATGATTGGTGCGCCACGCTCATGACGCTGTAGGCGGTGTAGGTGATGGCCATGAGCAGACCGGCCCAGGCCAGCAAGGCGGTCATGCCAGCCTCCTGAACGGCAGAGGGGGGGAAAAGCAGACCCCACAGCCCCAGGGCCAGCACCACCGCGGCCAGCGCACTGGCACTCAAGACAGCCCTGTGCGATCGCATGAACAGCCGGTCGCTCCAGCGGCCGATCCAGGGATCGAGCACCGCATCAACCAGTCTTGCTCCGAGCAGCACGGCGCCCAGCAGCGCCAGCGGCGCTCCGAAGGCGGTGGCGTAGTGGTTGGGCAGGATCACGTAAAGCGGCAGCGCCACGAAGGCCAGCGGCAGGCCCAGAAGCCCATAGCTCATGCCCCGGCGCCAAGCACCGGCTCCCATGAAATGCGCTGCCGGTTCCTGCGCTGACGACGGGGCGCTGGGTGTCATGGTGTGCGGGCGCCGGCCTGGCCGATCAGCGACTCCCGCATCCGGGGCTGTGAAGTTTTCGCCGATAGCCAGATACCAAAGAAGTTGCGTGAAAAGGCTTCATCGGCGATGTCGCCGAGCAGGCGGTCGTTCAGGTAGAAGCGCGCACCACTTCCAGGCACGTGCACGCCAGTGATGCGGTCACCTCTTTGAACGTCCGGGAAAAGCGAGGTCATGGCCTTGAGCCAGCGCTCGGATTGCTCAGGTGTCAGCTCGGTCACATTGCGTATCTCGTCTATCGAGCGTTCCGCGATGTCACTGCCTTTGAAGCTGCGCAGGTAACTCAGCTCAAGCCCGAAGCGATGGTCTCCGAATTGTTCGGCGTTGAAGCCATTGGTCGTGTAAAGGCTGGCGTCGTACACCTCAAAACCCCAGACCCGCAGACGGACCTTGTCCGTGGCCTGCTTGCCTTGCAAAGCAGCGCTTACCGTCGGCTCGGGCGCACTGGCCTGCACCGAAGCCGGCATCCACGCGGCAAGAACGAACAGCACGATCGGCAAGGGGTAGAGGCGAAAGAAGCTCATCAGAAAGTGCCCAGTCAAAACGGTTTTCAGCGCAAGAAGATTCATTTCAGGGCACCCAGGGAACCGGTTTTGCCGTGGCTCTGGATGCGCCCCCCTTGAGGGGGTGGCGGCGCAGGCGACGTGGGGTGTTCCGATCCCAGGGCCGCCGGGTGCGCCCCTCGTCAGGGGTGTGTCGCCGCAGGCGAAGCGGGGGAAGTTGGCTTCCTCAAGGTGTACTGCACGACATCGATGCTGCGTCCACTGAAGGCGGCTTCGCAGTACGCCAGATAGAACTCCCAGATTCGCATGAACTTCTGGTCGAAGCCCAACTGCAGCACCTTCGTCTGTTCGTGCAGAAAAAGTTCGCGCCAATGGGCGAGTGTGCGGGCGTAGTCGGCGCCAAAAGCGAACTCGTCCACGACCTCCAGCCCCGCACTGGCTGCCTGCGCGCGAAACTCGCTTGGGCAAGGCAGACAGCCTCCCGGGAAGATGTACTGCTGAATGAAATCGGTACCCTTGATGTAGCGGTCGAAATGCGCGTCATCGATCACGATGCTCTGGATGCAGGCGCGTCCGCCCGGTTTGAGCAGGCGCGCAACCGTCTGGAAGTACGTGGGCCAGTACTCACGGCCCACCGCCTCGACCATCTCGATGGAGCAAATGGCGTCGAACGGGGCGTCGCTGATGTCGCGGTAGTCCTGCAGGCGCAGATCGACGCTGGATGCGCCGGCTGCGGGCGCCTCGCTTGCCAGCGGGATGGCGAGCTTTCGCATCCGCTCATTGGCATAGGCAAGCTGTTCGGTGGACAGGGTCACACCCACCACAGAAGCGTCAAACTCGGTGGCCGCCTTCTCCGCCAGCGCGCCCCAGCCGCAGCCAATCTCAAGCACACGGTCGCCAGGCTTCACGCCGGCCATGTGCAATGCACGTCGCACCTTGGCATGCTGGGCATCGATCAATGACTGATCGGGGTGCTCGAACCATGCCGCCGAGTAGTTCATGGTCTCGTCCAGCCAGAGGCGATAGAACGCGTTGCCCAGGTCATAGTGGGCGTGAATGTTTTTGCGGCTGTTGGTTTTTGAGTTGCGGTTGAGCAGATGCTTGACCCTGTAGGCCAGACGGCCCAGCCAGGAGCCGTAGATCACGTCTTCCACTTCGCGGCGGTTGACGATCATGAGCTCGAGCAAGGCCGTGAGGTTCGATGTGCTCCAGTCTCCCGCAATGTAGGTTTCCGCGAACCCGATGTCGCCCGACTTGAGGGCGGCAGCGCACACGTTCCAGTTGTTGAGTTTCATGTTGGCGTGCGGGCCTTCGGGGCTACCCAGGCGCTGCACCGTTCCATCGGGCAGCGTGAGGGAGAGGCTGCCGACCGAGAGCCGCTGCAGCAGTTGCAACGTGGTACGTGCTGCGGCCGGGGCGTTGCGTGGCAGAGCAAACCCGGCGGGGCTATGGGTGGCGGTGGAGCTGTTCATGGGCGGCTGGGTTCCGGTGGGCGTTCTGCAATGACTGGCTGTGTGGCGGACAGGGCCGGGGTGACGAAGTCGCCTGGGGCAGGAGGCAGGCGGAAGAAGGGTGCGCGTTTGACCCACAGGCGCAACGCTTGCCAGTGGATACGGGCGATGACACCGAAGGTCATGGCTGGGTACGACCAGAGCGCACGGCGAACCGAGGACTTGGTGAGGGGCTCCAGATGCCCACTCACACTGGTGTTGAGCAAGGCGTCGACGCCTGGTGCGTCAAAGTAGTCGATGCGCGCCACGGTGCGCGCCGACGGGCTTTCGGTGCGCATGAATACAAACCGGTAGCGTCCGCGAACCGGACAGAACGGCGACACATGAAACACTTTCGCCGCTTCGCAAGGTTCGCCGTAACGCGGTGCATCCAGCAGGTAGCAATGCCGTTCGCCAAAGGTGTTGTTGACTTCGGCCAACACCGCGCGCAGCGTGCCATCGCTGCGGTGGCAGTACCAGAAGCTCACGGGTTTGAAGCTGAAGCCCAGCACGCGCGGGTAGGTGTGCAGCCAGACTTCGCCATGGGCATCGTCTATGCCCTGCTGGACCAGGAGCTCTTCCAGCCATTGCAGGCTGTCGCCACGGCCGTCGCCGTGGTCGGCGTCATGGAAGCTCAGTGCTGCGCGACGGTTGCGAGCCAGTACACCTGAGCCTTGGGCGCGCAGGCTGCGCATGGGCAGCATCAGGAAGTAGGTGGGGTAGGCGAATGCGTTGCGCCGAGGCCGGTGACGCGTGTGGCGCACCTGGCCAAAACCGATCTGTGCGGTGGATGCTGGCAGTGCAACTGCCGATGTCATGCAGCCGCCCGATCCGATGCCATTGATGGCGTGTGGCCATACGCTGCCAGCAGGGCCTGAGCGGCAT
>JAABRN010000165.1 GCA_011390855.1 Hydrogenophaga sp.
CGTGGAGCCCATGTGGCGGCCATCAACCGTGCCCAATCGGCGCTGGTCGACTATGCGGATGCGCCTGCACTTGAAGAAGCTCTCTATATTCTGGTTCAGTCTTACGACGCCTTGGGCATGGATCAGCTCAGGGATGACGCGCGACGCGTCATGGAAACCAACTTTCCACAAAGCACATTTCTTACCCAGGGCTTCAGGAAGTCTTCGGATCCCTGGTGGAAGCTCTGGTAAGCCGCAAGGTGGCCAGCTCGGCCATCATGTCGGTGTCGTCCATCAGTTGACGATGAGGCGGCAAACTGGCCAAGAGGCGCAAACCGTATTCCCTGATCAGCAGCCGCTTGTCGCCAATCACGGCAACACCCCGGTCGTTGGCTGAACGAATAAGACGGCCAATGCCTTGCTTCAGGGCCTGCTCCGCTTCCGCCAGCAGCCCGTGAATGAATGGATCAAGGCCTTTGCTTGAAAGCCGGGTACTTCTGGCTTCCATGACAGGATCGTCAGGCGGCGGGAATGGCAACTTGTCGATCACCAGAAGCTGCAGCACGTCCCCTGCCAGATCAACCCCCTCCCAGAAGGCCATTGACGCAACCAGCACCGAAGCTTGGTGCGTTTCGGTCTCCACTCCCGACGGGGCACTTGCCGCGCGAAACCGTTCCAGCAGGCGGGGCCGTGCATGCATCGACTCATCCAGCACATCCAGCGTATCGCAACCACCCCGGGCCACCTGCCAGCGCAATCGATGGGCAATGCGTTGCGCCGCTTTTCGGGTGGTGGTCAACACCAGTGTCCGCCCCCCAAGCTCTGACGCCCAATTGGCGATGGCGTCGGCCAGAGCGATGCTGTGCTCAGGGTCAGAGGGCAAAGGCAGTTGCTGCGGCACGAACAGCGCCATTTGCACCTCGCGGTGAAAAGGGCTTGGAATCTGCGCAGTTTGGACACCCTCTCGCTCATGGAGCCCCATGCGCTTCGTGAACCAACTGAGAGGTGCGTCATTGCCAAGCGTGGCGGACGTGAAAATCCAGCTGCTGGTGTTGAATGCCGGGCGGTCCATCAGCTCGCGAATCAAACTCGTACTTTCAATTGGACCACTGACCAGGGACCACGCTGCAGAACTGCCGCCCTCTTCACCCCAGTCAATCCAGCAGACCTTATGGGTAGCGTCGGGGCTTCTGCCTTGGGCCAGTTTGCGCCATGCCAGCACCAGATCGTGGACTCGAACCTGAAGGCGCGCCAGATCCGGAGATGATGAAGCAGTGCCTCTCAGGCTTTCATGTGCCGTCCGCAGCGCTGTGTCCACGGCGACCGCTGCCGTCGGAGGCTGTGTGAGAACCCTTTCACGGCCTGAAGCCGAACTCGGTAGAGCGAGCAACTCCATCGGCGCGAGCCGCCATCCTGGCGCGTCCATTGGTTGGGATGGGGCCATTGCGGGTCACTGCTGGAGCAAAGAGACCAATCACCCCTCGGTCACGGAACACATAGCGCCGCTCAAAGTGGCGAAATTCGGCTGGCAGGAGTTTGGGTGAGGCCGTGACCGGGTCGACGCAGCTCTCTCGCAGCGTGTCCATGAGTCCCTTGAAGTTTCCGGGCTCGAATTTGCCAACTTCATCCGAGATCCATGGAACGTAGACGTCGGCTTTGCCCCGCACCATGTTGAGCATGCACACGAGCAGGCTGATCAGGATGATCGCGTTGATGCCGGTGGAGGAGATGTGCTCCAGATCGGCTTCACGACTGGAGTGGCGAATCTCACCATTGATTGTCACGCAGCCCCGCAGCCCGACATGCGATGCCAGGTTGCCTGATTTTTTATGAGACCGGGCGGGTGTCCGTTTCGGAAGGCTGGTTCTTCCACTGTTAATCCGCAGGTCTCTGGTTCGAGCCCAGGTCGGGGAGCCAAAACATACAAGACACAAATACCTTATTCGGAAGGCTTTTTTCCAGTGTCCAATCCATGCCTATGAAACATCAAACCGTTGCATGGATCAGAGTCGCGTTTTGGATCAGCCTGCTCTGCGTTGTCGTGCTCTCGCTTCTGCCCACCGAGCAGTTGCCAGATCAGGTTTCCCTGATCTGGGACAAAGCGCAACACGCCGCAGGATTTGCCGGGCTCACCTTCTTGGGGCTGATGGGGTACCCAGGTGCCTTCAAGCGGGTTTGCTTTGGTCTGTTGGTGGCTGGTGCAATGATTGAACTGGCCCAGCATGCCACCGGCTGGCGCCATGGAGATCTTGAGGATCTGTTCGCTGACCTGGTCGGTATCGTGGTGGCCGCTGCAATCTGGATGCTTGCCAGGCGGAGCAAGCCGTAGCCATCGAGCTTGGCTGCATGGCCGCTCCTGCAATCTCCCAACTGGTACCAAGGGCTCGCAAGTAAAGCTCACAATAGCGGCAATGACCCAGACGAAGCCCCATGTCCGGCCACTGCCTTGGCTTGAACCGCATCAGGACTTTCCCCCGGTGGAGCTGGCTTGGGGAGAGGCCGACCCCGCGCCGGGTTTGCTGGCTGCTGGCGGCGTGCTGGATGTGCCCACGCTGGTAGCGGCCTACAGCCAGGGAATTTTTCCGTGGTACAGCGCCGGACAGCCCATCCTCTGGTGGAGCACACATCCCCGCATGGCGCTGCAAACGAACGCTTTCCGAATGCACCGATCCCTGCGCAAATCCCTCATGAAGTTGTTGAGCGAACAGCGCCTGACGATACGTTTTGATCACGATTTTGACCGGGTCATACAGGCGTGCGCGAACACGCCTCGGGGTGGGCAGAGTGGCACCTGGATACTTCCCCCCATGGTGCAGGCCTACATGCGCCTGAATAGGGCTGGCCTGGCTCACTGTGTGGAAACCTGGATCGATGGTGAGCTGGCCGGAGGCCTGTACTGCGTCGGGCTGGGCGGCATGGTGTTCGGCGAATCCATGTTCAGCCACCAGACCAACGCCTCCAAATACGCACTGGCAGCGTTGGTCGCGTTTTGTCGGGCATCAGACATCCCCATGATCGACTGCCAACAGGACACCCCGCACCTGGCCTCACTAGGCGCGCAGCCTATGGCTAGAAGCGATTTTTGTCACTTCCTGAAAACGGCCATTGCCCGACCCTCTCCGGTATGGGATTTTCAACCCGTATACTGGAATCAGCTTATTGAACCCAGGACGATTGACGACGGTGCACGAGAGTGACACATCTCAAAGAACTTCCGCTCCAGGCGCTGCAGTTTTATGCGACGGCGCCCTACCCTTGTAGCTACCTGCCAGGCCGTCAGGCCCGTTCCCAGGTGGCCACGCCCAGCCACCTGATTCACAACGACGCCTACTCCGACCTTGTTGTGCATGGCTTTCGGCGCAGTGGCATGTTCACCTACCGACCGTATTGCGACGGATGCAGCGCATGCGTACCGCTAAGGGTGCCGGTGGCCAGCTTCACACCCAACCGAACCCAGCGACGCTGCATGGCGCGATTCAGCCGCTTGCAGACCCGGGTGCTCAAACTGTGCTTTGTGCCCGAACACTACGAGCTGTATCTGCGCTACCAGAATCACCGCCATGCAGGCGGTGGCATGGATCACGACAGCATCGACCAGTTCACCCAGTTCCTGCTGCAGAGCCGGGTGAACTCACGGCTGGTCGAGTTCTACGAACCCGCCACGGACGCTCAGCCGGCCCGGCTTGTGATGGTGTCCATCGTCGATGTGCTCAATGACGGACTTTCCGCCGTCTACACTTTTTATGAACCAGCGGATCAGGCAAGCTATGGGACGTACAACGTGTTGTGGCAGATTGAACAGGCCAAAGCGCTGGACCTCCCGCACGTCTACCTAGGCTACTGGATAGCAGAAAGCGGGAAGATGAACTACAAGTCCAGCTTTCGCCCCTTCGAGCTACTCATAGAGGGGCGCTGGTGCGGCACGGAGTCGTCGGCAGGTCCTGCCGCACCGTGAACGTTGGCGGCCATCATGTCGGCGAGACAGCGCCGAACAGACTTGCCGTGCATTTCGATTTCATCTTGTAAAATCATGGCAACCCCTGTGAAACCATGACGAAACGATCAGATCAGTT
>JAABRN010000166.1 GCA_011390855.1 Hydrogenophaga sp.
GCCGATCCTTCGGTGGTGCTCACGCTCGAGTCCGGGCCGCTCGAGGGGCTGTTGCAGCGGCTCACCCAGCACCAGCTTGATGTGGTGCTGGCCAACGAGGCGGTGCCAGCCGATCCGGAGCGCCCTTTGTATTGCCGTTTCCTGGGCAGCCAGTCGGTGTCACTGGTGGGGCCGGCTGGGCAATGGGTCGCCGGCAGCCTGCGCGTGCCGGAAGACCTGCAAGGCCTGGACATTGCACTGCCTGGCCCCAGGCATGCCGTGCGCGCGCAGTTCGACGCGCTGTGCGCATCGGCTGGCATTGCACCCCGGTTGCGCGCCGAGGTGGACGACATGGCCATGCTGCGGCTGATCGCCCGTGACAGCGGGTGGCTGACCTTGCTGCCCGGCGTGGTGGTGCAGGACGAGCTGAAATCGGGTGCGCTGGTGACGGTGGGCCGGCTGGCAGAGCTGCAGGAGCGTTTCTACGCCATCACCACGGTGCACCGGCATCGCATCGAAATGCTTGAGCGGCTTTTGTCACCCTTGGGTGCAGCGCTGCCGCAGGAAGAATAGGGTGCGTTGGGGCACTCGTTGGCGGCCTGAGGTGCCAGGACTGCGGCAGGCTCAGTCGCCGGCCACAATGCCTTCCCTTCGGGGGTCTGCGCCACCCAGCCAGACCCGCTGGTCTTTTTCCCCACCGCGCCGGATCGCTTGCAACCCGCTGGGCAGGGGCGCTTCGCGCACTTCGTGCCCGCGCTGCTCAAGCGCCTGAACGGTGGCCCTGGGGAAGCGGCCGGCTTCAAGCAACAGTGGGCCGCCCAGGGTGCCGAAATTGGGCAGGTCGATCGCGGCCTGGGGCGTGAGTTGCCACTGGAACATGCCGTGCAGGGCCTTGGCGGTGAAGTGGATGATGAAGGCCCCGCCGGGGCTGCCCGCGCTGGCCAGCAGTTCGCCACTGTCGCGGTCGAACACCAGGGTGGGCGACATGGAAGAGCGTGGCCGCTTGCCGGGTTCGACCCGGTTGGCCACGGGCCGGCCCTCTGGGCTGCGTGGCGTGAAGCTGAAATCGGTGAGCTGGTTGTTGAGCAGGAATCCGCCGGGGCTTGAAGGGTCGGTCGTGACCATCAGGCGCGCGCCGAAGGCCGCTTCAATGGTGGTGGTCATGGACAGGGCGTTGCCATGGCCATCCACGATGCTGACGTGGCTGGTGCCGTATTCGGTCTGTGCGGGCATGGGCGCCCAGGCGCTGGACGCACCGCCAGGCTGGCCGTGAGTGACCGACGCGGCGGCTTTGTCGCCGATCAGCCGCGCACGCTGGTCGAGATAGGCGGGTGCCAGCAGGCTGAGCCACTGACCATCGGGGGCGGCCACGAAGTCCGGGTCGGCCACGTATTGGGCGCGATCGGCAAATGCCAGGCGAGAGGCTTCGATGTAGTGATGCAGCCAGCCGGCGGTTGGCGCGTCGCCCTCCAAGTTCGACCTGGCAGACGGCGTGCGGGCCAGCAGGCCCAGGATCTGGCCCACGGCAAGGGCGCCGCTGCTCGGTGGTGGAAAGCCGCAGATGCGCAGGGCGCGGTCGGCAGCCGAATGGTCGTGACACAGCGCCTCCCGTGCCTTGGGTTGGTATCGCTGAAGGTCGGTCATGCTCATGCGGCCTGGCAGACCTGCGTGCTGCTGCACCTTGTTCACGATGGCCTGCGCCACGGGGCCTTCGTGCAGGGCGGCCGGACCTTGCGCGGCAAGCTGACGCAGCACGGATGCCAGCGCCGGGTTGCGCAGCACGTGTCCCACTGGGTGGGGCGTGCCGTCCACCCGGTAGAAGTAGGCGTTGGCCACCGGGTCCTTGCGCAGGGTGGCGTCGTCCTTCAACAGTGTGTGAAGGCGCTGACTGACCGGGAAGCCCTGTTCTGACAGCGAGAGGGCCGGTTCGAACAACCGCGTCCAGGGCAGACGCCCATGTTGCTGGTGTGCCATCGCCAGCATGGCAACAGCGCCGGGCACGCCCACCGCGCGACCACTGTTCACCGCTGTCGCAAAGGGCAGCGGCTGGCCTTGTTCATTCAGAAACAGCTCTTCGGTGACACCCAGCGGCGCTGTTTCGCGCCCATCAAAGGCCTGCACGCGTTGGCCGTCGTGGTGCAGCAAGAAGGCGCCGCCGCCAATGCCACTGGACTGCGGCTCCACCAGGCTCAGCACCATCTGTACCGCGATGGCTGCATCCACCGCGCTGCCACCGGCCCGCAGGATGTTCGCACCTGCTTCGGCAGCCAGCGGGTTGGCGGCGGCCACTGCCTGGCGCTGGTGGACCCAGCCAGGTTTGGCGGTGATGTCCGACGAGCCTTCGGGTTGAGGCGGGGTGGCTTGCCGCGCGGTCGGTTGGCCGTTGTCAGGCGTTCCCGAACACGCAGAGAACAACCCACAGAGCAACAGGCAAAGGACAAATCGGGAGGTCAGGGGTGTTGAATATTTCATGAAAGTGCTGGTGTACAGATGGGCGGCGGGATGGCGCGTGCAAGCTTGACGAAGATCAGAGTGACGCCTGCCAAAGGCCGCTATCTTGTAAACATAAGTTACAGAGCCATCCCCACGAGAAGGAAATCAGATGTCATCTTCATTGCCTGAAATGAATCCGTCGAATACTGGTATTTCGCCCGAAAACAGACAGATACGCACACTGCCCCAGCTCATGCAGGCCATTGAATGGCGACGCCGCGCGCCGCTCCTGAGTCTGGCCGATGCGTTGCGGCTCCTTGGATTGCTGGACGAAAAGACCCTGCAGGAGCTGGTTGCAGAAGACCCCAACCTGCTTCGGTCGCGTTCGGTGGAGCTGGTGCACCGCCTGCTGCTCACAGAGGAGGACTGGCATCGGGCATTGGCCAAGGTGGCTGGGCTGGTGGAGATCGACGCTCTGACGTTCGAGCTGGAAAAAAACGCATTGGACATTCTGCCGTTGCGCATCGCCCATGCCCATGGCGTGGTGCCGCTGGGCATGGCCAATGAGCAGTTTTTTGTGGCTTCCTGGGCACCGAGCAGTGAAGAGATGTACCACCAGTTGTGCTCACTCACTGCCCATTCCGTGGGGCTGGTCTGGGCCAGCCGCGAGTCAATCGAACGCCGTCTGCAATTGCTGGATCTCAGCCCAATGGGTGGGCATGGGCTGCAAATCCTGCCAGCACTGGACCCTGGGGCACTGGTAACGATGGCTTCGCACCCACCGACAACCACGAGCCAGCCCCCGATGCCGCTTGAGGAACTGGTGGTGCAAGCCATGGTGGAAGTGGGCAATGCGGCCGACGCGGAGCAACTGGCATCGGCCACCGATTCAGCCGGGATGGTGCGCCTGGTCAATCAGGTGATCAGCGAGGCCCAGCAAACCCACGCTTCCGACATTCACATCGAAACCAACCCGGGCGATGCCCGAACCGCGATCCGTTTCCGGCGCGACGGCGACATGGAGCACTATCTGTGGGTGCCTGCGCGGTTGCGCGGCCCGCTGGTCTCGCGCATCAAGATCATGGCCAGGCTCGACATCGCCGAGCGCCGCCGCCCGCAGGATGGCAAGATCGATTTCTCCGAGTTCGGCGGGAAGGCCCTGGAGCTTCGCGTGGCTGTCATGCCCACCCACGATGGTCTCGAAGACGTGGTGATGCGGCTGCTGGAGTCGGCCAAGCCCTTGCCATTGTCGAAGCTCGGCTTGCAGCCACGCGATCAGGACCTGATCGCCGGCTTTTCACAGCGCAGTTTTGGCCTTGTGCTGGCGGCGGGACCCACTGGATCCGGCAAGACCACCACCCTGCATTCCATGTTGTCCGAGGTCAACACCACCGAGCGCAAGATCTGGACGGCCGAAGACCCGATCGAGATCACCCAGCCTGGTTTGCGACAGGTACAGGTGAACCCCAAGATAGGGCTGACCTTTGCCAGTGCCATGCGCGGCTTTCTTCGTGCAGATCCGGACATCATCATGATCGGCGAGGTGCGCGACGCAGAGACCGCCCGCATCGCCATCGAGGCCTCGCTGACCGGGCACCTGGTCTTGTCCACGCTGCACACCAACAACGCCAGCGA
>JAABRN010000167.1 GCA_011390855.1 Hydrogenophaga sp.
CGCTGTGCGGCTGGAAGAACACCAGATCGCCAAGGTGTTGCCCCCCACGCTCCCCCACGTCGTGTGGGTCGCTGTCCCCCCGAGGGGGGAGCTCGCCGCTTGGGGCGGCCCAGCGCGGCTCGGTGCTCCTGGCGCGAAAGAAATGGTTGAACCCGGTCTCAAACAGATCGGCCGCACTGGCGTAGCTGGCGATGTGCCCGCCCAGTTCGCCATACGCCTGGTTGGCCCGCACCACCATGGCCAGCGCGTTCCAGCGCATCAGCGAGGCCAGGCGCTCTTCCACCGCCAGGTCGCCGGGGAAGGCGGGCTGGTCTTCGACCGCGATGGTGTTGATGTAGGGCGTGTTCAGCTCCGGCTGCCAGCCGATGCGCTGCTGGCGGGCCAGGCGCGCCAGTTCGTCGAGGATCTGGCGCACACGCGCCGGGCCTTCGGTGGCCGCCAGCGACAGCAGGGCATCGCGCCACTCCTGGGTTTCGTCGGGGTTGGTGTCGGCGATGGCGTTGAAATGCCAGGCGGGGGTCATGTCGTTCATGGCGAAGGTCTCCTGATCCCAGCACTGTAGGCACAAGGCGCAGGCAGTTGCTGTGGACTTGTGGGGTGTTTTTGCTCAAAAGGCCAATAAAATGCCGCTGAAATGAACAATCAAAGCACAAATCACCTCGATGCCACCGATCTGAGAATTCTGGAAGAACTCCAGGCAGACGCCAGCCTGTCGAACGTCGAACTCGCCCGGCGCGTGCACCTATCGCCCTCACCCTGCCTGGCGCGCGTGCGCGCACTGGAAGCGCGGGGCCTGATCCGGCAGTATGTGGCCCTGCTGGACGCCCAGCAACTGGGCCTGCACCTCAACGTGTTCATCTCCATCAGCCTGAAGCAGCAGAGCCGCGAAACGCTGCAGGCGTTTGAAGAGCGCATCATCCTGCGCGACGAGGTGATGGAGTGCTACCTGATGACCGGTGACGCCGACTACCTGCTGCGCGTGGCCGTGGCCGACATGCCTGCGCTGGAACGTTTCATCCTGGAACAGATCTCGCCTATCGCGCAGGTGGAAAAAATCCGCTCCAGTTTTGCGCTCAAGCAGGTGCGCTACAAGACGGCGCTGCCACTGCATGCGGCTTGAGCAAGGCTCCCGCCCCCTCTGGGCGAAGGCTGGGGTGGGGTGTGGGCCTGCGGCTGGAGCAGATGCGCTTCTTTGGCGGAGCCCAGCGCGAATTCAAGGGAAGCCAAAGGTCTTTCGCTTGATCGCTCACGCCTTTGCGACTAAGGTTGAACACTCTTCCAGGAAATTTGCCATGCGCACCACAACACAGTCCCCCATTCCCCTGCAGGCGCTCAATACGCTCATCTTTGCGGGCATCATGTTGTGGTTTGTGGCACAACAAAACCTGCTGACACCGTCTGCCATCAAGTACGGCCTCGCCGATGTGGCCAAAGCCACGCCCTACCAGCCCCGCATCCCCCCACCCATGTTTGACCCCGAGCAAATCGACATGGGCCTGGAAGATGTGGAAACCTATTGGGATTACTGGCCCCACGACTGAGGCCAGAGCCAAGGCCACATCTGAGGCCTGCCCCACCGTGGCAGACCCTGCCCTTCCAGGCTCAGCGCTTGCGCCACACGCTCGCCAGCCAGGGCTGCTGCTCGACCGGCAGGCCTGACGGGCGGTAAAAGTGTTCCAACTCCTCGAAGCCGGCGGCCGTCACCAAGGTGCGCCAGCTTGGCCAATCATGAAACACACCGTAACGCTCACCGCTCCAGCCTTCCTGGCCATTGCCGCGCGGGTTTGAGCTGAACAGCACGCCGCCCGGCCGCAGGCAGGCCTGCAGTTGTCGCAACACCTGCGGCAGCACCTGGCGGGGCACATGGAACAGCACGGCATTGGCAAACACACCGTCGAAACGCTCAACGGGCAATTCCAGTTGCAGGAAGTTCTGCTCCAGCACCTCGCAGCCGCTGTGCGCGCGCGCCAGCGCTGCCACGCTGCTTGCGCCCTCCAGGCCCACGGTGCGGTGGCCCAGGGCCTTGAAGGTGTGCAGGTCACGCCCGGGCCCGCAGCCGAAATCCAGCAGGTCAAAAGGCGGTGGCCCGGCCATGTGCTTCAGCAGCGCCGCGATGTTCTGGCTCACGTCGTGGTCACGCGTGCCTTCCCAGTAGCCCTGGGCGTGCTGTTCGTAGTGCGCCAGCGTGCGCGCGGCGACTTGTTGCAGGTCTTCGGAACTCAGTGGCATGCCGCATCATTTCACACAGTGCCGTGCTGATCCAGAACACCGCGCACCTTACATGCTCTCAACTGAGTTCAGGGTCTGATGGGTGGCACTCTCGGGCCGTCCATTGCCACGATTCGGAGAGCACCAGCACAATGTGCAGATGGAAACGCTGGTCTTTCACGCACGCAGGGTCTGCACCGCGCTGGTGGGTGCGGCCGCGGTGATGGTCACGATGGGCAACCCACTCGGGCCTGCAGCGGCGGCGCCTGTGCAGACGAAGGTGCACGCAATCCACGACCACCGTGTCACGCTGGACGTGTACCCCGCCGTTGGCCCGCTGCGCGGCGCCGCCATCCTCTCGCACGGCTTCACGCGCAGCCGGCGCACATTGGCAGGACATGCGCAGGCGCTGGCCGATGCCGGTGTGCTGGTGCTGACGCCAGACCTGCCCTGTACCTTCGACTTCCGCTGCAACGCCCGGGCCCTTGCCGCACTGGTGGGCTCGCTGCGTGCAGGCGGAACCTTCGGCGCCCCGGTGGAGAGGGTCATGCTCGTGGGCTTCTCCGCTGGCGGTCTGTCCAGCTTGCTGGCGGCGGACACGCCAGGCGTGGTCGGCTTCGTTGGTATGGACCCGTTCGACCGAACGATGCCTGGCGAGGATGAGCGGCTGGGCCTGGTGGCGGCCGGTCGGCTTCAGACCGAGGCGCTGCTGCTGCGCGCGCCGCCATCGAGCTGCAACGCAGAAGCCGTGGCCGCATCCTGGGGCACCGCGCTGCCCGCGCTGTGGCGAGACGAACTCATCACAGGCGCTTCGCACTGCGACTTCGAGTCGCCAACCGACTGGTTGTGCCGCCTCGCGTGCGGCGACACCGACCCGGCGAGTCAGCAGCGGGTGCGTCAGGCGTTGCTGGACGCCGCAGCACGCTGGATGCGCTGAGCCGGTCGCCTGCGAGATCGCGGAGCCCGGAGTCCGCTCGCAGTCCCATGGCGCAAGGTTCAGGGTGATTTTTGGAGGGGTGCTCGACCCTTTGAACAGCGAAGAGCCACACGGGGGGCCGAACCGCTGCTATCGGCTGAGGCGGCCTGCTCTTTGCGACCTGTTGCAGCTGCCTGTGTGCGGTCATCTACGCGATGCCGGTCACTTCGGATCGGAAGGAAAATCACCTTCTCCCAAACGCCGAACTAAATTTTCATTTTCAATCTGGAGAACGCTTTGAAAGCAAACGCCTTGCTGCTGGCTCTCGCTATCTGCCTGCCTTTGTCGACCCTCGCACAACACAGCCACGGAGCACAGACGCCCTATGCCGGCATGCAAAACCGAGCCATCAAGTCGCTGTCCGACAACGACATCGATGAACTTCGGCGTGGGGGCGGCTGGGGACTGGCCCTTGCCGCTGAACTCAACGGTATGCCGGGCCCCACTCACCTGCTGGAACTCAAGGACCAGATTCCATTGGCTTCGGATCAAGTAGCCAAAACCCAGGCCCTGTTGGACGAAATGCGCAAAGCAGCCATACCCACGGGGGAACGCCTGATCGCGGCAGAAAAAGCTTTGGAAGCCGCCTTTGCAACTGGAAAAGTGGACGAGTCATCCCTGCGCCGCTTGCTGGCCGACTCCGAGACTGCAAGGTCGGAACTGCGCTTCATCCATCTTTCACAGCACTACAAGACCGTGCAGTTCCTCAAGCCCGAGCAGATCAAGCGCTACAACATCCTTCGAGGCTATGCCGAGGATCCGTGCAAGAACATCCCCGCCGGGCACAACCCTGAGATGTACAAGCGCCACATGGGATGCAACTGACCGGTCTTGGCCGGAACCGGGTTTCGCCAGAGG
>JAABRN010000168.1 GCA_011390855.1 Hydrogenophaga sp.
GGTGGATTTCCGCACAGACAATGCCGACGCGCGGGCCTCACTGGAAAACAGCGCAGACGAATCGCTTGCCGAATTGTTGCAGCGCAGTGGCATTCAGCTGGCGGGGGTGTCGGTGGGTGCACAAGGCCAGGGTTCCGGCCCCAGGTCCTCGCCCGGCGAGTCTGGTGCAGCCCGCTCGAACCGAGCACCCGCCCAGGTGGACAGCGCGCCCGCAGCGGCCCAGGCACCGCGCAGCGCGCCCTTGCGGGCTGATGGCAGTCGCCCAATCGATCTTTTTGTGTGACATGGCACTCCCCCCTGCGCCGCTGC
>JAABRN010000169.1 GCA_011390855.1 Hydrogenophaga sp.
GCGCGGCTTCCCCCCTCCGTGGTGCGCCTGCGGCGCTTCGAGGGGAGACGCACCCAGTGGCCCGGCAAAGGCGGTTCCACGGGTGCCCTGGTACAAGGCACTTCAGTCCGGGGGAAAAGCACTTCCCCTGCGCCGCTTTGCACCGGCCTGAGGCTGGCGAATAAGCAGCTTTTCCGGTGCTTTTCTGCCGAACGGCGGCGGGGACGGCGCTCAATAATACCTCCGAACCGACACGCTTTTGAGGCGTGTCAGGCGCCTCAATCCCGGGGCGAACCCAGAGAGGAAACCCATGTCAGCTGCCGCCGCCACCGCTTCCGATGCCGCCGCTCCTGCTAAGCCCAAGAGCCGCAAGCTGCTGTACATCCTGCTCGGCCTGATCGTCGTTGGCCTGCTCGGTGCCGGCGGCGCACTTTTTCTGCTGAAGAAAAACACCGCCGATGACGAGTACTACGACGACGAAGAGGTGGTCGAGTCAACGCCCGCGCGTTCGGAGACACCGCCTGTGTTCCTGCCGCTGGAAAACATGGTGGTCAATCTGGCCGATCCGGGCGGCAACCGCTTTGTACAGATTGGCATCTCGCTGCAGATCGAGGACGCCAAAACGGGCGAAGAGATGAAGGCCTACATGCCCAGCATCCGCAGCAGCGTGCTGTTGCTGATATCGCAGCGCACATCTGAAGAACTGCTGCAGTTACCTGGCAAGGAAAAGCTGGCCAACGACATCGTCGCCGACATCTCCCGGATCATGGGCTACCGCATGCCCGTTGCGGCAGCGGCCGCAGCCGAGCAGCCCAAGCGCAAAGCCAAGCTGCCACCGAACCCCGTACAGGCCGTGCTGTTCTCCAGTTTCATCGTGCAGTGAACGCTGCCCACTGAACACCCTCCCTCCGCAGACAGGCCCACACCATGTCCGAATCGTTTCTCTCCCAGGAAGAAATCGACGCCCTGCTTGAAGGCGTCACCGGCGAAAGCCAGAAACTCGACAAGGAAGACACACCTCAAGGCGGGGTTCGCGACTACAACCTCTCCAGCCAGGAGCGCATCGTGCGTGGGCGCATGCCCACCATGGAAATCGTCAATGAGCGGTTCTCGCGCAACCTGCGTCTGGGTCTTTTCAACTTCATCCGCCGCAGCCCGGAGATTTCGGTGGGCGCGGTGCAGGTTCAGAAATACAGCGCTTTCCTGCGCGAACTGGTGGTGCCCACCAACTTCAACATCATGGCGATCCGCCCGCTGCGCGGCAATGGTCTGGTGGTGTGCGAACCCACGTTGCTGTTCGGCGTGATCGACAGCCTGTTTGGTGGCAACGGCAAGTTCCACACCCGTATTGAAGGCCGTGATTTCTCACCCACCGAACAGCGCGTGATCAACCGGCTGGTTGACGTGGTGGCAGAAGAATACAAAAAGGCCTGGCGCGGCGTGTACCCCATCGAGCTGTCGTACCAGCGCTCGGAGATGCAACCCCAGTTCGCCACCATCGCCACCCCCAGCGAAATCGTGGTGTCCACCAGCTTCACGCTGGAGATCGGCGACATCACCGGCTCGCTGCACATCTGCATTCCCTACGCCACGCTGGAACCGATCCGCGACGTGCTGTATTCGAGCGTACAAGGCGACGCCATCGAGGTGGACCGGCGCTGGATCAAGCTGCTGAGCCACGAAATTCAGGCCGCCGAAGTCACGCTGGTGGCTGAGCTGGCCAAGACCGATGCCACCGTGGAGCAGTTGCTGGCCATGCAGGTCGGCGACTTCATCGAACTGGACCGCAACCACGCGATCCAGGCCCACGTGGATGGGGTACCCATCGTTGAATGCCAATACGGCACACACAAGGGCAAGTACGCACTGCGCGTGGATCGCCACCTGCGCGGACCCGATATGACCTGGCTGGGAGACTCCTATGTCCACTGAGAGCACCGATACCATGAACGATTCCGTCAGCGACGACTGGGCACAGGCCCTGGAAGAACAGGCCAGCACCGAACAGGCCGACAACGCACCTGCCTTCGACAGCCATGCCACTCCCTTGACGAACCCACAAAGCGGTGGTTCAGCAGGCGCACCGGTGCAGGACATCCAGATGGTGCTGGATATTCCCGTACAGCTCTCGGTGGAACTGGGCCGCACCCGCGTGCCCATCAAGTACATCCTGCAGCTGGC
This sequence comes from Hydrogenophaga sp., assembly GCA_011390855.1. GTDB lineage: Bacteria > Pseudomonadota > Gammaproteobacteria > Burkholderiales > Burkholderiaceae_C > Hydrogenophaga. The sequence continues at coordinate 2,161 of JAABRN010000169.1, forward strand.
CCAGGGCTCCATTGTCGAGCTCGATGCGCTGGCCGGCGAGCCCATGGACGTGCTGATCAACGGCTATCTGATCGCCCAGGGCGAGGTGGTGGTGGTGAACGACAAGTTCGGCATACGACTGACGGACATCGTGACGCCTTCGGAGCGGATGAGGCGCGTCAGCAGAACATAGGATACCCCCCGCGCCGCCTTCGGCGTCACCCCCCTGAAGGGGGGCGCCATCTGGGACCGGCGGAGCCGGATCCTCGATGGCCCTGGACTGAAGGCATCTCGATCGTCGCGCTTCTTTTTTTCCTTGCTTCTCTACTTTAAGTTTCGCTCTCTTTACCTTTCTCCGGTTTACCTCCCATGCTTCAAAACGCTGCCCCTGCCATCGCGCTGCTGGTCATCATGGTCGTGATGGCTGTGGTGTTGCAGCGCTTCCGGCGCCACATTCCGGGTGCGGCCTTGCATGGCGGGCCCAAGCTGCAGGTGCTGTCTTCGCTGTCGCTGGGCCCGCAGCAGAGGGTGGTCACGGTGCAGGTGGGTCAGGGTGACGATGCGGTGTGCCTGGTGCTGGGCGTGGCGCCCGGAGGCGTGCAGGCGTTGCACCAGTTGCCGCTTCCCCCAGCCGCCTTGAACCCGACCGAGAACACGATGCCTGTCGGCTTTGCTGCCCGGCTGGCTCAATTGGCACAACCCCACAAGGCCATCAAATGAGTGACATGGCCCACCCCCGCCGCGCGGCACGCACGCCCCTGAGAGGGAGCAGCAGCAGTCGCCTGGCAAAGCCGGTTCCGCGCCTCCCCTTGCCGGAATTTCCTTTCGTGGGCGATGCGGAGCTGATGTCCCGCCCACGCCGAACGGCGTACGCCCCTGTTCAAGCCATTGGCATCAGCGGCCGAGGCAAAGCGGTTGCGAGTGGCCTCGGGAAAGTGTTGAACTTCAACGGCTCGGGCAGATTCATCCGCCTTATCTTGGCAGCGTGCCTGTTGTTGTGGGCGGTGGGTGCATGGGCACAGGTCGCACCGGCGCCGGGTGCTTCGGGCCCATCCCTGCCGCTGATGGTGGGCCAGGGTCCGAACGGCAACTCGTATTCGGTACCGATTCAGACGCTGCTGTTCTTCACAGCGCTGTCGTTCCTGCCCGCGATGCTGCTGCTCATGACCGGATTCACACGGATCGTCATCGTGTTGTCTCTGATGCGCCAGGCGCTGGGCACGCAATCTGCGCCACCCAACCAGGTGGTGGTGGGCCTCTCCTTGTTCCTCACCTTCTTCGTGATGGGCCCCACGCTCGACAAGGTCTACCAGGACGCCTACGCGCCCTACTCCCAGAATGCCATCACGTTCGAAGAAGCGATCGAGCGCGGTCAGGCCCCCATGCGGGCCTTCATGCTCAAGCAGACGCGCCAGTCCGACTTCGAACTCTTCGCCAACCTGGCACGCCTGCCCAACGACGTGACGGCCGAAACCGCGCCCTTTCGCGTTCTGGTCCCCGCCTTCGTGACCAGTGAACTCAACACAGCCTTCCAGATCGGGTTCATGATCTTCATTCCGTTTCTGGTGATCGACATG
>JAABRN010000170.1 GCA_011390855.1 Hydrogenophaga sp.
GCACGGCACGCCTTGCCCCCGATGCGATCGCACGAGATCAAGCAACTGCTGCGCATGCTCTGGCTGATCGTTCACACCATCTAGCATGCAGTATTCGAAGGTGATGAAATCCCGGGGTGCCGCCGGCAGGTACCGCACACAAGCGTCCAACAGTTCGGCGATGGGGTATTTGCGATTGAGCGGAACCAGGGAGTCGCGCAGGTCATCGTTCGGCGCATGCAGCGAGACAGCCAGTGCCACAGGGCATTCAATGGCCAGGCGGTCCATCATGGGCACAACGCCAGAGGTCGAGACCGTTACCCGCCGGCGAGACAGGCCATAGCCATGATCGGCCAACATGACGCGCAGGGCTGGAAAAAGGGCCGCATGGTTCTGCAGCGGTTCGCCCATCCCCATCATGACCACGTTGGTGATCACACGTTCTTTGGACGCAAGGTGCTTGCGAAGAAAGTGCTCGGCGTGCCAGAGCTGCGCCAGAATTTCACCAGTGGTGAGGTTGCGCGAAAAGCCTTGATGGCCCGTCGAACAAAATCGACACCCAACCGCGCAACCCGCCTGCGAAGAAATACATAGGGTGCCTCTGTCTGCTTCAGGAATGAACACGGTTTCGACCGCGTTGCCATCACCCACATCAAAGAGCCACTTGATGGTGCCGTCTGTCGAGTCCTGCCGCGACAGAACGGACAGATCGTCGATGCTGCACATCGCAGGGAGCTTCTCACGCAGCGACTTGGCAAGATCACTCATCTCGTCGAAGTTTTTGGCGCCTTTCTGATGTATCCAGCGAAACAGCTGCACGGCGCGAAACCGCTTCTCGCCCAGGCTCTCGCAGAAGGCCGTCATTCCATCGAGGTCAAGATCGAGCAGATTGACCGTCATTTCACGCGCTCCCACACCGTCAGCTCCGCGCACCTCACCCCACCTGAACATTGTTGAGGCTGGGGGATGAGCGCGGAAGACAGCATCAACGAGAGTAGACGTTCATGCCAGGGAAAAAGAATGCGATTTCCACGGCGGCCGTCTCAGGGGCGTCTGAACCGTGGACCGCGTTCGCATCGATGCTGTCAGCAAAGTCGGCGCGAATGGTGCCTGCAGCGGCCTTCTTCGGGTCAGTTGCGCCCATGAGATCTCGGTTCTTGCCGATGGCGCCTTCACCTTCAAGTGCCTGAATCATCACAGGGCCGGAAATCATGAAATCCACCAGGTCTTTGAAGAAGGGGCGCTCCTTGTGAACCGCATAAAAGGCCTCAGCCTCACCGCGCGACAGGTGTGCCATGCGGGCTGCCACGACCTTCAGGCCAGCTGCTTCGAAACGTGCGTAGATCTGGCCAATGACGTTCTTGGCAACGGCGTCGGGTTTGATGATGGAAAGGGTGCGTTCGATAGCCATATGGATCCTGGGATTTTAGTAAGAGAGAAAGGGACTTGCGTTAGTTCGCAAAGCTTTTGATTCTACATCGCTGGGCTGTTTCAGCCCTGTGTCCAAGCGCCACCACACCCCTGGCAACGCAGCTTTTGCTCATGGAGAAAAGGCCTTTTTTTCACTTCCGGCCAGAACGATTTCCTCCACCGCGCTTGCGCGGTGCGCCCGGAGGGCCAGAACGCCTGCCCTCTTCTTCTCGACGGCGCTGCAGGGCGTCCTGGCCAATGTAGCCAAAGGATGTCTTCATGGGATCGGGCTGCTGAGGCGCGCTGGTCTTGCCTGGCGGCTTGGGACCACGGGAACGCGGGTTACCACCGGGTGCACCTGGGCCACCCCCTGCCCATGCACCACCCTCAGAACGGGTGCCAAAGTACGACCCCGGCCCTCGGCCACCGTCGGAAGAGCCCCGCGTTTTGTTGGAGTTGCCGCCCGATTTGCCTCGGCTCGCTGGATGGCGGACCCCACTGCGCGGCGGACGGTCGCTGCCACCCTCTGCGCCCGGCAGACCAGCTGCCGCGGTCAGCCGATCGATATCGCGCTGGTCCAGCTCGATCCAGGCGCCCCGCTTGAGGCCACGCGGCAACATCACAACGCCATACCGGATGCGGATCAGCCGGCTGACGGCATGACCCACGGCTTCGAGCATGCGCCGAACCTCGCGGTTTCGACCCTCTGCAATGGTCACGCGGTACCAGCAGTTGGCGCCTTCGCCGCCGCCGTCTTCGATCGTTGCGAACTGTGCCGGTCCGTCGTCCAGTTGCACACCATCAAGCAGACGCTGCTTTTCTTCGTTCGACAAGGCTCCCAGTACCCGCACTGCGTATTCGCGCTGCAATCCAAAGCGCGGGTGCATCAGGCGGTTGGCCAGCTCACCTGAACTGGTGAGCAGCAGCAAACCTTCCGTGTTGAGGTCGAGCCGGCCCACCGACTGCCATTTGCCCTGAAACAGCCGGGGCAAGCGTCGAAACACGGTGGGGCGGTTCTGTGGATCGTCACGCGTGACCACCTCACCGGCAGGCTTGTGATAGGCCAGCACCCGCGGCGGCGGCGGCGTCATGCGCACACGCACAGGCTTCCCGTTCACCTTGATCACATCACCAAACTGGATGCGTTGCCCGATGTGGGCGGGCTCGGCATTGACCGAAATACGCCCTTCAAGGATCAACTGCTCCATCTCCAGGCGCGACCCCATGCCCGCCTGCGCGAGCACTTTGTGCAGCTTGGGCGACTCGGCCTGTGGAGCAAGCACGCGTTTGGTCGGCAGGGGCAACTCCTGCTCCTGCTCGGCGTCGAAAGCGCCACTGACGACATCATCAAAGCGAAGCGAGTCGGCAACCGCAGCAACAGGCGCGCGCCCGGGCTCCGAGGCTGGCAAGTCAGGCTTTGCCGCGCGAAGCTCGCGCTCCGCAATCGTCTCGGCGGCGTCAGGTGGCTCTGGCTCAATGGGGGGAGTTGGGGCCGAGTTCATTGGTTTCCTGTGTGACGTCAGCTTCCGGCAGGAGGCCGGTGGCGCTGGGGGACGGAGCGAGGTCTGGGCTCTTTGCGGCAGATTGGGATAGAGACAAGGCTTCAGCCTCTGCAGTTCCGTCGGGAGGCTCGGCGTGAAGACTGCTGGAAAGGGCCTCAAAGTCCAGGCGATCGAGCGCGGACTCCTGGATCTCGCTGGCTTCCAGCGGAGGCAGTTGATCCAGGGAAGCCAGCCCAAGGTCGTCCAGAAACTGGCGTGTGGTGGCGAACAGCGCTGGCCTCCCCACGGTTTCCCGGTGGCCGATGACTTCGATCCATCCCCGGTCTTCCAGCTGTTTGATGATCAGGGAGTTGATGGTCACGCCCCGGATGTCTTCCATGTCACCGCGGGTCACGGGCTGCCGGTACGCAATGATGGCAAGGGTTTCGAGCGTGGCACGGCTGTATTTGGGCGGCTTTTCAGGGTGGAGACGATCCAGATAGGGACGCAATTCCGGGCGAGACTGGAAACGCCAGCCGGAGGCCACATGGGCGAGCTCAACGCCCCGACCTGTCCACTCCAGCTGAAGATCGGTCAAAAGCTTTTTCAGGGTGTCGGCAGACAACGCCTGGTCAAACAGGACTGCGAGCTCCCGCAAAGAGAGCGGCTGAGCTGCGCAGATCAGTGCCGTTTCAAGGACACGCTTGGCATCCGTGGTGTTCATCTGTGGTGGTCAGTCAATGGCTCGGGGCCTGCTGGGCTTAAAAAGCATACGAACCCGCTGCGCGACTGGCATGGGAGGCTTCGGGTGGTTGCGTTCGTCTCAACGCACAATCTGCTGTGTCCGAAAAGGCGGGAACTCGCCTCGCCGCCAAAGTGCGACGTCTTTTGTCTGAAAAACCGCTTCACAGCGGCGAACCCGTCGAGCGGGTGGTCTCCGGCTCATTCAATCCAGACCCCCCTTATTGTAATGGAGCCCGGCCAGGTGCAAGCCGTCCATGAAATCCCGCGGGGGTTCCGATCGAAACACCAAAGCCTCGCCCGTCACAGGATGTTTCAAGTCCAGCCGAGTGGCGTGGAGTGCCTGGCGGGTCATTCCCCAGAGAGGGCGCCCTCCGTACAGCACCTCACCGGCCAAGGGAT
>JAABRN010000171.1 GCA_011390855.1 Hydrogenophaga sp.
ACTCACCGCAAGTCCCACAACCACTCCCCAGCCCGGTCCGCATCGTCAGCTCGGTCAGCGAGCCGCAGCCGGCGTCCGCGGCATTGCGGATGTCCTGGTCGGTAACCCCGTGGCAGATGCAGACGTACATGGCGGAATCCATGCTGGAATGGGAACGGTTCGCATTCTCCCCGCAAATGCGAACCATTGTCAACTGCATCCACCCCACCGCGCCCCTCCCCTGTAGGAGCGCCTTCAGGCGCGAATCTTTTCGCCGAGAGCTTCGGGCCTAAAGACCCTCTTACAAGGAGCCGCTACCGCCTCCCCCGCCCCGCCACCGCCTGCACCGGCTGCACCAAGGCCTGGACCCCCTCGCCAGCCTCCGGCACCGCCCCCTCCCCCGCCACGGCCCGGGCGTGCGGCGCCAGGTGCTGCAGCGCCCGCACGTAGACCTCGCGCTTGAAGCTGACCACGTGCTCGGCCGGGTACCAGAAGTCCACCCAGCGCCAGCTGTCGAATTCGGGCTTTTCGGTCAGGTCCAGGCGCACGTCGGCCTCCTGGCCGGTCAGGCGCAGCAGGAACCAGACCTGTTTCTGCCCGATGCACACGGGCCGGTTGCCCCGGCGCACGCAGCGGCGGGGCAGGCGATAGCGCAGCCAGCCGGGCGTCGACCCCAGCACTTCCACGTGCTCGGGCAGCAGGCCGGTCTCCTCGCGCAGCTCGCGGAACATGGCTTCGCGCGGCGTCTCATCGGTGTTCATGCCGCCCTGCGGAAACTGCCAACCGTCCCGGTTGACCCGCCTGGCCCAGAACAGCCGACCGTCGCCGTGCATCAGCACGATGCCCACATTGGGGCGGTAACCGTCCGGATCGACCACGAAACGGACTCCAAAAACTTCACTGCGGCCAGCCTGCCACACCCCCGCGCGCCCCCACAAGCCGGGACGGATTCGATTGACAGGAGCGGCCAAACGGCCCAAAATTCGCGGCCCTGTCTGCAATGGACAGCGCGCAGTACCCGATGGCTATGTAGCTCAGCCGGTTAGAGCACAGCACTCATAATGCTGGGGTCGGTGGTTCGAGTCCACCCATAGCCACCACATTAAACCCGCATTCTTGCGGGTTTTTTTCTACCTCATCGGATACATCGGCTCAGGTAACCTGGGGACGCCTGATGGCTGCCGCGATGCATTTGTTGGCAGGCAGATCGCAGGAGTAATTCCCAAGGCCAAAGGACGCTGGAGCGCCGCGTCACGCAGGGGACCCGATCGAGATGAGCAAGCTGGAGCGGGGCCTATACGAGCAACTCCTCACCCAGGGGCTTGAGGGCGAGCTAAACGCGCTCGACGGAAACCTCACCTCTCACTGCGATCCGCTGCACCCAGAAGAGGCGCCGGATCGAATAGCGCTGTACCTCGGCCAACTTATCCGACGCGCTGTTTCAGGCATGGACCGGGGCCGTAGAGCAGCTATCGGCGTCTCCCTCGCAAAGAACATCGCTTCGCTCCTGGCCTCCCATCCCGGAAGTGCCGTCGAGGATTCCGACCTCCCGACCGACCAGGCATTGGTACTTCGGTCCATTTTGGGGGTACTACCCACCGGCGAGCCGGAGAGGATCGCGCTACCGGCCACACCCCTGCTCGACACGACCCTGCTGACCAATGCTCCAGGTGAGCCCAGGATCGGCCATCAGCTGGGCTCTGAGATTCCGTCAGCGGACCGCATCGACGTACTGATGGCATTCGTTCGCCAAACCGGCATACGCCCACTTGCCGATTTACTGCGTCGGCACTGCGAGCAAGGGCGCCGACTTCGCGTCCTGACAACCACCTACACCGGATCAACTGAACTTGCAGCCCTGATTGCACTTCGCAACTTGGGCGCTGATGTTCGTGTTTCCTACGACACGACGAGCACGAGGCTGCACGCAAAAGCGTGGCAGTTCCATCGGGCCTCAGGCTACTCCACCGCCTACATTGGTTCCTCGAACCTCACTCACTCGGCTCAGATCACAGGCCTTGAGTGGAACATCCGGGTTTCGGGCGCGAGGAATCCGGATGTGATTGAGAAGTTCTCGGCCGTCTTCGAATCTTATTGGAGCCAGCCGGACTTCCGGGAATTCGATGAAGCTGAGTTCAAAGAGCTCACCAAAGCCCAGAACTCGGGCCCACGAATTTTCCTTAGCCCCGCCGAACTGCGACCCGAGCCTTATCAGGCCAGGCTTCTTGAACTCATTTCGCTCTCGAGAGCACGCGGCCATCACCGCAACCTGCTCGTATCGGCCACCGGCACCGGAAAGACCGTAATGGCTGCGCTCGACTACGTGCGCCTGCGACAAACACTGCCGCGCTCCCGGCTCCTGTTCATAGCCCACCGAAAGGAAATTCTTGACCAGAGCCTCGCGACGTTCCGATACGCGCTCAGGGACGCCTCGTTTGGGGAGCTGTGGGTAGATGGACAAACCCCCGATCGATTCGAACACGTTTTCGCATCCATCCAGTCGCTTTCGGCCGCAAAGCTTGAAAACATCGGACGGGATGCCTTTGATGTCGTCATCGTGGACGAGTTCCACCATGCAGCCGCCAAGACCTACAAAGCTGTCTTGAACCATTTGAAGCCACGGGAACTCCTTGGCCTGACCGCCACGCCGGAGCGAGCGGACGGTGAGTCGATACTTGAATGGTTCGAGGGGAGGATATCGGCAGAGCTGCGTCTTTGGGATGCCATTGATCAGCAAAGGCTCGCGCCCTTCGCCTATTACGGCATCAGCGATGGCACTGACCTTCGCACCATCGGATGGACACGCGGCCAGGGCTACGACACCACCCAGTTAACGAACCTGGTCACCGCGAACGATGTGCTGGCTCGACTGGTGATTTCGCAGCTGGTGAAAATCGTCCCTGACACCGCAAGCATGCGAGCTCTCGGCTTCTGTGTTTCCGTTCGGCATGCCGAGTTCATGGCACAGCAGTTCCTTAAAGCTGGCATTCCGGCAGCAGCCATCACTGGCGAAACCCCTTCCGATGAACGTGAAAAGGCGCGCCGGGACCTCGCATCTGGTGAACTAACCGCCCTTTTCACCGTGGACTTGTTCAATGAGGGTGTAGATATCCCCAGCGTCGACACCATCCTTTTGCTCAGGCCAACAGACAGCGCGACGCTATTCCTCCAGCAGCTGGGTCGTGGACTTCGATTGCACCCGGGAAAGCAAATCTGCACGGTGCTCGACTTCATTGGCCGCCATCGAAAGGAGTTCCAGTTCAAAAGGAAGCTCGGCGCGCTTCTGGGGGGCTCCCGAACTCACCTGATGGCCCAGGTCAAGAGTGGTTTCCCCTTCCTGCCCAGCGGCTGCCACATGCAGCTGGACCCGGTGGCGGCGTCGACCGTCTTGGACAACCTGCGGGAAAGTCTCCCTTATACCTGGCCGGCCAAAGCCGCCGAACTGAGTCGCGTCGCTGAGCAGGGCGAGGCCCTTTCCCTCGCCATGTTCTTGCGTGAATCTGGACTGGCGCTGGAGGATATCTATTCTTCGTCCCACTGCTGGTCCGATCTCCTCGAAGCTGGGGGCCTAGCGACGGCTCAGCCAGGCCCTGCGGAAGCACAGTTGCGCCTTGGGATCGGCCGACTGCTCCATGTAGATGATCTCGAACGGATTTCCAAGTACATCGAATGGGCCTCAGCAGACAAACCGCCAAGCACCCAGTCCATGAATCTCCGGGACAAGAGATTGCTGCACATGCTTGTTGCAGTTCTGTTGGATCGATCGGTCTCGCCAACCGAGTCAATTGGCGACGCACTCGCCAGAATATGGGATCACCCTCAAGTGCTGGCCGAAATCGTGGAGCTGATGCGGGTACTCGATGACCGAGTCGACCATGAGCACCAGCAGTTGCCTGGCCATTCCGATATTCCGCTGAAAATACACGCCAGGTATTCGCGCCGAGAG
>JAABRN010000172.1 GCA_011390855.1 Hydrogenophaga sp.
CTTTCAGCGCCGCCACCGTGAGTTCGCGGTCGCGCTGCCAGACGGCATCAGGCCAGGCGGGCGCGGCCAGTTGCCGGGCTGCCAGCGCAACGGCCTGCTCCAGGATCGCTGGATCGGTGAGCGTTCGCAGCGACACGCTGAACCGATCAGATGTTGCCTGAGCACCGAACTGGGCACCCAGATCGACCCAGGCCTCACTCAAGCGGTTTTCATCGAGTGCAGGCAGCTCAGCCTGGGCCAGCACGCCACAGGAAAACAGACCGGCGGTCGCATTTGCCAGCCCTGCTTTGGCCATGGGTTCGCGCCGGCTTCCGCCGTCGAAGTTCACCTGCACATCCAGCATGGGCAAGCTGGGTGTGCTCACCAGATACACCTGGGCGCCGCTGGCGTGGGTCCAGTGTTCGATGGGCATGGCTGCCTGCACCTGGGTGCCGAATAAACAGACGCTGAGCACACACACCAGACGCTTCACACGGGTATGGATCGAAAAAGTAGATGACATGGAAATTCCGGGCAGCACAGCTGCGTGTCAGTGACGAAGGGCGGGGCGGTTGCCGGCGGCGGCAGGGGTGACGGCTTCTCGCCGCCCGGGGTCTGGCACCAGCACACCGGTGGTCAGTTGTTCGTCGCTGAAATAACGCTGAGCCACCGCCTGCACCTGGGCCGCGGTCACGCCTTGCAACAGCTTCATGAGTCGCTCACCCGTGTCAACAGGCATGCCGTTGATCCAGTAGCTGCCCAGTTCGCTTGCCTGGTTGAACACGGAGTCAAGCTTGTAGATTTCGCTGGCCGTCCACTGGGTTTTCACACGGCGCAGTTCGGCCTCGCTGACACCTTCACGGGCGATGCGCTCGACTTCTGTCTTGAGGGCGGCGGCGGCCATCTCAGGTGTCACGCCGCGCGCGGGTACCGCGCTGAGCAGAAAGAGTTGCGGCCCTCGCCCCATCAGACCGTAAGAGGCACCTGCGGTATCGGCCACGCGCTTGCCACCCGTGCCAGAGCCCTGCACCAGTGCACGCTCCAGGCGGGCGCCGCTGTACCCATCGAGCACAGCTGACAGCACCGTGAGCGCGAGCGCATCTTGCTGCGACCCATCTCCGGCATCACCCTCCCCGGTCCAGCGTGGCACCTTCCAGGCCAGCGCGACCAGCGCCTGATCGGCCACGGCACGGAATTCGAGCTTGCGCGGACCTACCTGCAAAGGCTCTTCACGCGGTTTGCGATCTGGCAGGGCGCGAGCCGGGATGCGGCCGTAAATGTCTTCGGCCAAGGCCCGCACCTGTTCGACATCCACATCGCCGGCAATCACCACCGCCGCGTTCTTCGGGCTGTACCACCGTTGGTAAAACTCACGCACGTCGTTGGGCGTCATGGCGTCGAGATCGCTCATCCAGCCAATGATGGGACGGCGGTAGGGGCTGGCCTGAAAGACCATCGCATTGAGCGCTTCGAACATGCGCGCGCGAGGAGACTCCTCCGTGCGCTGCCGCCGTTCCTCCTTGATGACCTCCATTTCAAGTGCGAACTCTTCATCAGCCCACTGGTTGCGGGCAAACCGGTCGGCCTCCAGTCGCATCATGGTTTCCAGCTGATGGGACGGCACCTGCTGGTGATAGGCGGTGGCGTCCCGGCTGGTGAAGGCGTTGTCGCGCCCGCCCAGTGCCGCCACGCGCCGCGAAAACTCACCTGGTTTGAGATCTGGCGTTCCCTTGAACAACATGTGCTCCAGCACATGAGCCACGCCAGAGGTCCCGTCGACCTCGTCGATCGAGCCCACGCGCACCCATAGCATGTGGGCCACCGTGGGGGCACGGCGGTCCGGGCGCACGATGAGTGTCATGCCGTTGGCCAGCGTGAACTGCTGCGCGACCGAAGTATCCACCGCCGGGGAAACGGCGGACACAGCAGCCGCAGATCGAGGCGCGGGGGCCGTCTGGGACGGGGTTGTCGCCAGGGCAGTGGGGGAAAGGGCCAGCGCGAAAGTGGCCGCCATCAGCGCATTGAGCGCGAACAAAGAGCGTTTCATAGAATGCAATGGATTCTAGAGATGGAAAAATGTTCTCATTCTTTCGCAAAAAAACCCCTGCACCCGATCCCGTCGCGCCAACTCCGGCCCTGCCGGAGGCTTTGAATGCCCCACAGCCGCCCTTGCCAACAGTCACGCCGGCTGCGCAAACCGTTCCAGCCCCTATCCAGCCAGCGAGAAAAAACTGGTTGGACAAGCTCAAGGTCGGGCTGAGAAAGACCGGAACCAGCCTCACCACCGTTTTCACAGGTACGCAGATCGATGATGCGCTCTACGAAGACCTGGAAACCGCCCTGTTGATGGCCGACAGCGGCGTCAAAGCCACCGAATTCTTGCTTTCCGACCTGAAGCGCCGGGTCAAGGAAAGCAAGACCACGGACCCGGCTGCCGTGAAGGGACTGCTGGCCGATGCCATTGCAGACCTGCTCAAACCATTGCAGAAGTCCCTGGTGATCGGGGAACACAAGCCAACCGTGGTGATGGTGGCCGGTGTCAACGGCGCAGGCAAAACCACCTCCATCGGCAAGCTCACCAGGCATCTGGCCCAGGAAGGCGCCACGGTGCTGCTCGCCGCTGCCGACACCTTCCGCGCGGCCGCGCGCGAGCAACTGGCTGTCTGGGCCGATCGCAACACGGTGGAAATCATCACCCAGCAGGGCGGCGACCCCGCTGCAGTGAGCTTTGATGCGGTGACTGCGGGCAAATCACGCGGGCGGGATGTGGTGCTGGTCGACACCGCCGGGCGCCTGCCCACCCAGCTGCATCTGATGGAAGAACTGCGCAAGATCAAGCGCGTGGTTCAGAAGGCCGATGCCACGGCACCGCACGAAGTGCTGCTGGTGATCGACGGCAACACCGGGCAAAACGCGCTGATGCAGGTTCGGGCCTTCGACGACGCGCTGGGGCTCACCGGACTGATCATCACCAAACTTGACGGCACGGCCAAAGGCGGCGTGATCTGCGCCATCGCGCGCGAAAAGCCCATTCCCGTGTATTTCATCGGGGTGGGAGAAAAGCTCGAAGACCTCGAGACCTTCAACGCCCGGGAATTTGCGCAAGCCCTGCTTGCCTGAACTGAACGCTCAGCTCTTTTCGCGGTCGGTGTCTGCGTCTTTATCCGCGTAGTTCCGCCACTGCTTCAGGGCATTGCGCATGGTGAGCACCTGGCGCTCGAAATCGGGGCACGTCTTGCAAATCACCATGTGCATGCGCAGTGCCAATTGCTCGGTCAGCGGTAGCTCGCGGTCTTCCCGGGCGATGACCAAAGCAGTCACCTCCTTGCAGGAGCGCATGAGCGGCAGTTTTTTCATCAGGGCGTTCATCTGGCAGCAAACCAGTTCAGTTCAAGACAGTCGCGCAGCCTCAGGCGGGCTCGGTGCAGCTGGACATAGAGGTTGGTCGGCGTCATCGCCAGTTCCTTACATATCTCTTCGCTGGACATTTCCAGCCATTCGCGCATGAGGAACAACCGCCCCTGCACCGGCGGCAGCTTGTCGGTGCACGCTTCGAGCACATCGAAAAACTGCCTGCTCTGCATATCGCGTTCAGGGTTACCCCAGTCTGCGGGTTTTTCGGCGAAGTGGCCGTCGGCCTTGAAGGCCATGTGCTCCAGCGGATCGCTGGCTTCGTCGTCGGTTCCATTGTCCAGAACCACCTCTCGCTGACGCTGGCGCAGGGAATCGATGATCTTGTGCTTGAGAATGCCCACCAACCAGGTCTTGAGCTGGGAGCGGGCTTCGAAGGCTTGCGGCTTGGACAGCGCAGCCAGCAAGGTTTCCGACACCGCGTCCTCCGCCCACGCATCATTGCGCAGCTGCAGCCGCGCGAAACGCATCAGATAGTCGCGCTGGGCGACCAGTTGTTGCTCGTATTCGGAGGGTGTTGGAGGGGGCATGGTGAGTCTCTTTGGCGTGCAAGTGTAAGGAAAAGT
>JAABRN010000173.1 GCA_011390855.1 Hydrogenophaga sp.
GTGTCGATCTGGATGCGCTCGTTGTCGAGTGCGGTGAGGATGAGCGTGTCGCGCACGTTGAATGAATACACGGACAGGCCGTCGATCGCCACCGACAGCACGCGCTTCTGGTCGTACTCGATGGAGACTGTGCGCACCCAGACACTGCGGGCAGGCAGATACACCGCCTCGCACACCAGCACCACCTTGCCGGTATCTAGCTGTGCGTGGGTGCTCATCGGCAACAGGCAGGCAGAAAGCGCCAGCGCCGCTGCTGCGGCCTGGCGCCAGATGCGGACCCGCATCAACCTGCTCCTTGACCGGCCATGCGTTCGCTCTTCCAGTACACATCGTCGCCACCGTTCATGCGATTGAGCACGCGCGCCAGCACAAACATGAGATCCGAGAGGCGGTTGAGGTACTGGCGTGGTGTGTCTTTCAATGCCTCCTCATTGCCCAGCGCCACGACCGCGCGTTCGGCCCGGCGCGCCACCGTGCGACACACGTGGGCCTGGCTGGCCGCGCGTGTACCGGCTGGCAAAATGAATTCCTGCAGGCGCGGCAGCTGCTCGTTGTAGGTGGCAAGTGCCTCGTCGAGCGCCAGCACGGCTTCGGGCTTCAACAGCTCGAAGCCGGGGATGGACAGCTCGCCGCCCAGGTTGAAGAGCTGGTGCTGGATCTCCACCAGCACAGCCCGAACGTCGTCTGCCATGGCTTCGCACAGCAGCAGGCCGATGTTCGAATTCAGCTCGTCCACATCGCCCATGGCGTGCACGCGCAGGCTGTTCTTGGATACGCGGGTGTTGTCACCGAGGCCGGTGGTGCCAGCATCGCCGGTGCGGGTGGCGATCTGCGTGAGTCGGTTGCCCATGAGTGGTTCCGGTTGGTTTGTCTCAGCAGCGATTGTGCGGGAACACGACCCCTGCCGACTTTGGCCGTCACAGTATCCGTCTCCTGAACGCGCCATCCGGAAATACATCACCTCAAGAGAGGGTACCGAAAGCGCGGCGCAAACCGCCGGCTGCGCCACGCCACACGCCGGAACGCCACAAAGCGCATCGGCTTCAACTCACTGACGCACTGGCTTGAAATGGCGGACCACATCATTCTCCAGTTTCATCTGGCGGTCTGCCTCTTTGGTGAAGGCGGACATGGCCGCAGCAAAGGGCTTGGCAAACAGCTTTTCCGGCTCAGCCAGCGCCCGAACGGCCCTGACCTGCTCGCCCTTCAGCGCCTCTGCGGACTTCATGGTCGCCTCCACCATCTGGCCGAGCACCATTTCCTCAAACACTTCCGAGCTGACACTGGCGTTTTCGAAGCGCTTGCTGAAATCCAGAAGGTTGCGGGTTGGAATCTGTTTCAGTTCGAAAGCCAGTTCCCAGATGCGCTCTGTCACCCAGCAAGGTCCATAGCGCACAACCAGATGCTCGCGCAAGGCACGTCCCAGCTCCAGGGTGGTGGCCTTGGGATGAAACTCCTGAAACCCCACCGTCTGGAAATGGCTCGCCACCACCGAGAGGTACAGACACTTGGTGGAAAACCCGGGCGGATTGAGCCAGACGGCCAGGTTGAGGAAGTAGCGGCTGATTTTTTTCCAGTTGTCGTTGTCGGCAGCGCGGATGGCGTTGATGTTCACATCCATCCAGTGGTGCCAGGTGGAGTCGGTGGCCACACGCCCCACGCCCGCGCGATGGCCGTCGTACACGGCAATCATGGGATTGTTGTTGCGCGCGGGTTGCGGCCCCTTGGCGAAGTTCCAGTCATCGCTGCCCAGGTTGCTGCCGAAGGCGATGATCTCCGGCTCGGGTTTCGGGCCGCCATCGGTGGCATTGGGGTACTCCAGCTCGGCCTTGAATTTCTTGTTGGCAGCCAGGTTCGGGCTGGGCACGCACAGCCCCTCGTGGGCATGGTCAGGCATGACGTCAATGGGACCCAGCGTGGGGTGGCACAACACCGGGTGCGGGCGCTTCTTGCGCAGACCGAATGCCGAGTAAACCGACTTCCATGCCACCCAGCGGATGGGCTGCACCGTGAGATCGCCCTGATGTGGCCCGTTATCCAACGAGCTGGGCCCGCCCGCCTGAAAATTGGCCACGGGTGGTGGCGGGCGCAAGGTGTCGATGCGGTTGAGGCCTCCAATCGGTGGCACGCCATCGGCATTGGTCCACCTTCGCATGGTGCCCAGGCGCGGAATCTTGCGGCACATGGAAGCACCCAGGAAGTGGTGATCACCGGTGCCAAACAACCCCCCTTTCTTGTCCTTCATCCACTGGTCGAGCTTGTTGAGTTCGGCGTTGGTGGCAGGCAAGGCGCCGACCGCATCAATCTGCCCATCATCGGGACTGCCTGAGTTGCTGGGCTTGAAGCCGAAGCACCAGATCTGCTCGTATTTGTCGATCACGTCAGCCCCTGCGCTGGCCGAGTTGAACCGGAAGCCGCGGTACTTCGGCTGGGTGGGAGTGGGGCTCGCATCGACCGAGAACATCTCGTTGCTGCGCAGCGCGATGTCGACACGAAACTTCATGCAACCAACCTGCGAGCTGCGAAGCAATTCGATGACGGATGCAATACCAAAATTGTTGGTGGGACTGGTGGAAATTTCGCTGTCCACCACGATCAGGATGTCGACATAGGTCTTGAGTCGCCAAGGTTTGAGCCAGTCGATGATCCGAGTCTGGAACTCGGGGTGGATGGTGATGTCTTTCAGAAATTCTGCGGGGGCAAGCATAGGAGTCTCCTGCGTGGAACGAGAAACAGAACCAGGCTTGAGAAGGCTTCATGGCAGTCCCGAAAGTCTTCCGCCTGAACGACCCGACCACCGATCTGGAAGGGCGTTTTCAGTGTCTGCCTCGCCTTGAGCGATCACATCCCCCAACCAAAGGAATTGGTTCGCGCCGGTTCCCCCAATCGGTGGAAGATGCCGTTTGCGCTGGTGCGCAACGTTGCAAGCCGCGCTCTGCTGGCGGCGTAACCTCCAGCACACAAATGTGAGCCCACCCTTGTGGATGTGAGCGACGAAACAAGCAGCAAAAGTGGTGGCTTGCAAAGCTGGGAGGGTCCTTAATGAAGCCATTCCATCAGAAGGAGACCGCCACCATGTCACGATCCCGCCACCGCCTCGCCGACTTCGAAGCCCGCAGCGTACAGATCATTGCCGCCTGCACCCTCGGTCTGGCCAGCATGTCTGCGGTGCATGCCTCGACAAGCCATCGCGTCGGCGCTCACACACCCACACAAAGCACGGCCAGCGCACCTGCTCTGCCCTCCCCCACGCGCCCACTGCCATCGAGTGCCGCCAGCAGCCGCACAGATCGGCGCTGAGCAGAGAGCGAAAAAGGCCCAAAGCCCCCGATGGGGCGCGCTCGGCGTAAACTGGCCAGCTGCAATACAAGCGACCGGAGACACCCATGAACGCCCCCACCGCCCTCAGTCATCTCGCGCCTGATGTGCACCAGCGCGCCACCCCCGACGAACTCATTGCCGAACTGCAGCAGCGCTTTGGCGTCCAGTGCTCCACCGCCCTGGTGGTGCGCGAACAGCACGGGCGAGACGAGTCGGTTTACGAAGTGCCTCCACCTGCTGCCGTGGTGTTTGCCCAGAGCACGCAAGATGTGGCGGATTCGGTCAAGCTGGCCGCGAAGTACAAGGTGCCGGTGATCCCGTTTGGCGTGGGCTCTTCGCTGGAAGGGCACTTGCTCGCGGTGCAGGGCGGCATCAGCATCGACGTGAGCCGCATGAGCGAGGTGCTGTCGATCAACGCCGAGGACCTCACTGTGACCGTGCAGCCCGGAGTGACGCGCAAGGCGGTGAACGAGGCGGTGAAAAGCGAAGGCCTGTTCTTCCCGATAGACCCGGGTGCCGATGCCTCGATCGGTGGCATGACGGCGACGCGCGCAAGCGGCACCAACGCTGTGCGCTACGGCACCATGCGCGAGAACGTGCTGGCCCTTGAAGTGGT
>JAABRN010000174.1 GCA_011390855.1 Hydrogenophaga sp.
CAACCGCATCGAAGATCTGTACGCCAGAAACTACGAAAACTGGGAAGCTTCGGGCAAGAAGGTGATCTGGCAGGTCGATTGATACCCACACCGGGTCTGGTCGTGTGGAAGCGCCGGTGTTTGGATTGTCTTGTCGTTCAGCTGCCCAAACGGAGCGGTCACATCACTCGCGGCCTGGCTCGGCTGCCAGCCGCTCGACCACCCCCAACGCGCCAGCCTCACACAGCCTCATGACGGTCTCGAATCCATCGGCTCTGCCGTAGTAGGGGTCAGGAACCTCGGTGGTATCCGCGACCCCCGCGTACACAAGGTACAGGTGCAACTTGTGGCGAAACTGCGGCGGACATTGGTGCTCCAGATGCATCAGGTTGTCCCGGTCCATCGCCAGAACCAGGTCGAAGCGCTCGAAATCATCCGGAACCACACGGCGCGCACGCTCCATGTGAATGGCAGCGTAGCCTCTGGCGGCGGCCACGGCGATGGCACGGGGATCTGCCGGCTCCCCTTGATGGCCTGCGTAGGTGCCCGCCGAATCCACCTCGAAACGATGCGCCTGCTGGCGTTGCTCCAGCAACCCCTGCAAGGCACTTGATGCCATGGGCGATCTGCAGATGTTGCCCATGCAAACCATCAGAATTCGAATCATCTCGCGAGCCCGTCAAGCACAAAGCCCGCTGTGGCGGGCTTTGTCAGGTTGTCGACCATCCAGCGACGGAAGGTCTGGAAAAGCAGATTCAGATCCGGAAATCTTCGATGCTCTTGCCGGCAGCCAGCACGGAACGAACCCACTCAGGCTTGCGTCCTGGACCACCGGCCCAGAGTTCGCCATTGGGGCCGCGAAATTTGGCCGGTGCGCTGGATTTGGATTTGGCACTTTTTTTGCCGCCTGCACCGCCGCCCAGATCGGCCGGCGTAATGCCGTATTGTTTCATCTTGGCCTTGATGTCTGCAATCACCGAAGACAGTTCGTCTTTGCGGGCTTGCTCGGCTTGCGCCATCAAGGCTTGGGCTTGCGCCATCAGTTCTGAATAGGTTGCCATTGATCGTCCTTGTTCGCGTGATTTTTAGGGTATGGAAATTTCAACACCTCAGCGAGGCGTACCTCATTCTAATAGCGATTGGCGCCAGGCCATCCATCCCTGCAGATCTGCAGGCAATTCAGAATGTAACTCCATTGGATTACCCGTGACGGGATGCGACAGGCGCAATCGCCACGCGTGGAGGAACATCCGCTTCAATCCGAGTTTCGACAAATTTTTATTGAGCTCAAAATCACCGTATTTTTCGTCGCCAACAATCGCATATCCGTTGCTGGCGAGGTGAACCCGAATCTGGTGGGTGCGACCGGTCTTGATCGTCACTTCCAGCAAACTGAAGCCATCCACCTGCTGGAGAGATAGACCGGCTGGAACGCCGACCCTGGCAGCCACCTTGACCAGAGTGACGGCGTGCATGCCATCAGGGTCGTCCTTGGTGGTGATCCGCACCCTGCGCTCGCCGTCTGGCAACAGGTACTTGTGCAAGGGCTGGTCCAACACCTTCATTTTGGCGGGCCAGGCCCCTTTGACCAATGCCAGGTAGGTCTTGCCCGTTTCACGTTCGCGAAACTGCTCCTGCAATACCTTGAGTGCGCTCTTCTTTTTGGCAATCAGCAACAAACCGCTCGTTTCCCTATCCAGCCGGTGCACCAATTCGAGAAAGCGCGCCTGCGGACGGGCCTGGCGCATTTGTTCGATCACGCCAAAACTCACGCCACTGCCACCGTGCACCGCCACGCCTGCCGGTTTGTCGACGGCCAGAAAGGCCTCGTCTTCGAACACCACGGGAAATTCACGTGCAGGCGCCGGATTCGCGACCTTTTCCTGCGCACGTTCCGATACCCGGATAGGCGGAATACGCAACACATCGCCCAATGCCAGGCGATCATCGGCACTCACCCGGCCTTTGTTGCGCCGGACTTCGCCCGATCGAATGATTCGGTATAGATGTGTTTTTGGCACGCCTTTGAGCGTGCGAAACAGGAAGTTGTCAAGCCGCTGGCCCACAGACTCTTCATCGACCGTGAGGTAACGAACAGCCAAGGGTGGCGGAACAGAGGACATGGCTATCAGAATAAGACCACCACGACGACTGGAGCTGTCTATAATGCTCGACACCAGACGTGTGCTGTAAGTGATTGATTTGCCTTGAGTTTAAGGCAGTCGACGCGAGCAGCCGCTCCCGCGCCGAAGGCCAGGGGCCCGACTGGTAAAAAGTTGCCACCCGCAGCACCCTGTCCATTTCCATTGCCTGACACATTCGCAGACGAATCCAGGCACGGGACCGGTCAGGCCGATGCTTCGGGCGAATCCGCTACAGAATCGCGAACCCGAATACGGAATAACCCAGTCACCCAGCCCCGACAACGGGCTGGGTGAGGACGAAGTGAAGCCAGAGACCCATCGGCCAGAGCCATGTCATTGACAACCTCCTGGTCATGCCTGTTCACCCACCTCCACGCGCCTACGCCCTGACCCGGCGGCTCGACGCGGCACCCATGTGCCTGCCCGTGTCGAACACACCCCGAACCGCGGGTCATCGGCTCTCCGGCAATTCCCTCCCTCGTTCGCTTTTCCCGCTGGTTCAAGGCAGGTGGACGTGCAAGGCCTCTCGGCCTGTACGTCCTTGTGTGTTTGAACGAAGGAAAACGCATCATGAAACGCATGCTGATCAACGCCACGCAGGCAGAAGAACGCCGACTGGCGATCGTGGACGGGCAAAAACTGCTCGACTACGAAATCGAAATTGAAGGGCGCGAACAGCGCAAGGGCAACATCTACAAGGCGGTCGTCACCCGCGTCGAGCCGTCGCTTGAAGCCTGCTTCGTTGACTATGGCGAAGAGCGCCATGGCTTCCTGCCATTCAAGGAAATTTCCCGTCAGTATTTCGCCGCTGGCGTGCCTGTGAACCAGGCCCGCATCAACGACGTCATCAAGGAAGGCCAGGAGCTGCTGGTTCAGGTCGAAAAGGAAGAACGCGGCAACAAGGGCGCGGCCCTCACCACCTTCGTCAGCCTGGCTGGACGTTACGTGGTGCTCATGCCCAACAACCCGCGTGGCGGTGGCGTGAGCCGGCGCATCGAAGGCGAAGACCGCCAGGAACTCAAGCAGGCGCTCGACCAGCTGGAATACCCCAACGGCATGAGCATCATTGCCCGCACCGCCGGCATCGGCCGCGACGCCGCCGAACTGCAATGGGACCTGAACTACCTGCTCAAGCTGTGGAATGCCATCGACGGCGCCACCAAAGGCAGCAAGGGCGCTTTCCTGATTTATCAGGAATCGAGCCTGGTGATACGCGCCATTCGCGACTACTTCAACAGCGACATCGGCGAGATCCTGATCGACACCGACGACATCTTTGAGCAGGCGCACCAGTTCATGAGCCACGTGATGCCCGAGCACGGGCACCGCGTGAAACGCTACCGTGACGACGCGCCACTGTTCAGCCGCTTCCAGATTGAGCACCAGATCGAAACGGCCTACAGCCGCATCGTTCAGTTGCCAAGCGGCGGGGCCATCGTGATCGACCAGACAGAAGCGCTGGTGGCGGTGGACGTGAACTCGGCCCGAGCCATCAAGGGCGGCGACATCGAAGAAACCGCCACCCGCACCAACCTGGAAGCCGCCGACGAAGTGGCCCGCCAGGCCCGCCTGCGCGACCTGGGTGGCCTGTTGGTGATCGACTTCATCGACATGGACGAGTCGAAGAACCGCCGCGAAGTGGAAAACCGCCTGCGCGACGCGCTGCGCCAGGACCGCGCGCGCGTGCAGTTTGGCTCCATCAGCAAGTTTGGTCTTCTCGAAATGAGCCGCCAGCGACTGAAGCCAGCTCTCAATGAGGGTGCTTCCATCCCTTGCCCGCGTTGCGGTGGTTCCGGCCACATACGCG
>JAABRN010000176.1 GCA_011390855.1 Hydrogenophaga sp.
TTCTGGGTGCCGTGGCCATAAAAAAGTTGGGCCGCCTGCAGCCTTTCGGTTGCGGCGGCCAGCAGGGCGTGCAGGGTCATGGGTGGTGCGGGGCGGAGAGCTTTTCCAGCACCCGGCGGTAGATGTTCTTCAGCGGCTCGATGTCCGTCAGGTTCACGCACTCGTTGAGCTTGTGGATGGTGGCGTTGGGCGGGCCCAGCTCGATGACTTGCGGGCAGATTTGCGCAATGAAGCGCCCATCGCTGGTGCCACCGGTGGTGGACAGCTCCGCCTCCAGCCCGGTCTCGTCGTGGATGGCACTGCGCACCGCGTCCACCAGCGTGCCGGGGCGCGTCAGGAAGGGCAGTCCGCCCACGGTCCATTTCAAATCCACGTCGTTGGCCAGACCGTGGCTCGCCAGTATGTCGTTCACGCGCTGCTGCAGGCCTTCGGCAGTGGATTCGGTGGAAAAGCGGAAGTTGAAATCCACCACCACCGTGGCCGGGATCACGTTGCTGGCCCCCGTGCCGCCGTGTATGTTGCTCACCTGCCAGCTGGTGGGCGGAAAGTGTTCGTTGCCGTTGTCCCAGTGCGTGGTGGCCAGTTCGGCCAGCGCGGGCGCCAGCATGTGTATGGGGTTCCTGGCCAGGTGCGGGTAGGCAATGTGGCCCTGCACGCCGCGCACGGTGAGCTTGCCGCTCATGGTGCCGCGCCGGCCGTTCTTGATCATGTCACCGGTGCGCTCTACCGAAGTCGGCTCGCCCACGATGCAGTAGTCCAGCTTCTCGCCGCGTGCCTGCAGTTCGCGGCACACCACCACCGTGCCATCGTGCGCGGGGCCTTCTTCGTCGCTGGTGAGCAGGAAGGCAATGTTCAGGTCGGGCGCTGGGTGGCTGGCCACGAACTCTTCGCACGCCACCACCATGGCCGCCAGCGATGTTTTCATGTCGCTGGCACCACGGCCAAACAGTTTGCCGTCGCGGTGGGTGGGCACGAAGGGGTCGCTGTTCCACTGGTCCAACGGGCCTGTGGGCACCACATCGGTGTGGCCAGCAAACACCAGCAGAGGGGCGCCAGGCTGGGCGGCGGGGCGCTTGGCCCACAGGTTGGTCACGCGGAAGCTGTCGGGGCCGCTGGCTATGGTCTCGCACACGAAGCCCAGAGTTTGAAGGCGGCTGGCAATGAGCTGTTGGCAGTCGGCGTCTTGCGGCGTGACAGAGGGTTGGGCAATCAGTGCCTCGGTGAGGCGCAGGGTGGCGGTCATGGGCTGCTGCAGGGGAAGTTCAGCGCGGAACGTCCAGGCTGAATTCGGTGAACAAAGATTGGGCTTCGGGGGCGACCGTAACCGGGGCGACTCCGGTGTTGCGGCCTGCGACTTCGTTTTCCAGGCGCCACATGAGGTTGGTGGGCGAATCGGCGTTGGCCAGGCCTTCCTTGCGGTCGATCTTGCCTTCGCGGATGAGGCGGGCCAGGTCGGCCTCGAAGGTCTGGGATTCTTCGGCCATGGACTTCTCGAGTGCTTCACGCACACCGAAGAAGTCGCCTTTCTCGATCAGCTCACTGATCAGGCGCCCGTTGATCATGACCTCCACCGCCGGAACCCGCCCGCCGTCTACGGTACGCAGCAGCCGCTGCGACACGATGGCCTTGAGCGCGGAGCCCAGGTCATTGAGCATGGAGGCGCGCACCTCCACCGGGTAGAAGTTGAGCACACGGTTGAGCGCCTGGTAGCTGTTGTTGGCGTGCATGGTGGCCAGCACCAGGTGGCCGGACTGCGAATAGGCAATCGCCTGGGACATGGTCTCGCGGTCGCGTATTTCGCCAATCAGGATCACGTCGGGCGCCTGCCGCAACGCGTTCTTCAGCGCAATGTGCAGCGATGCCGTATCGGTACCTACCTCGCGCTGGTTCACCACCGACTTCTTGTTGCGGAACAGGTACTCCACCGGGTCTTCGATGGTGAGAATGTGCCCGGTACTGTGCGTGTTGCGGTGGTCCAGCAGGGCGGCCAGCGTGGTGCTCTTGCCCGACCCGGTAGCGCCTACCACCAGCATGAGGCCACGCTTGGCCATGATCATGTCGCTGAGCACCGGCGGAATGTTGAGCGATTCGATGCTCGGAATCACCACGTTGATGAAGCGGATGACGATGGCGCAGGTGCCCCGCTGCTTCATGGCGCTGATACGGAAACGCCCCACGTTGTCCAGCGGAATGGCAATGTTGAGCTCGCCGGTGGATTCGAACTCGCGCATCTGCTCCGGGGAAACGATTTCGGAGAGCAAGGCCTGCGGCGCATTGGGCGCCAGCGGCTGGGCGTTCACCGGCATGACCACACCGTTGATCTTGATCTGCACCGGGGAAGACGCAGAGATGTAGATGTCCGAGGCTTTCTTCTCGTTCATCAGATGCAGAAGTTTCTCCATCATGCCCATGCGTGTTCCCCTGTGAATATGTGGCCGCTTCGGTCAGGTCCGGCTCAGTCGCGCAGCAGATCGTTCAGGCTGGTTTTGGCGCGCGTCTGCGCGTCCACCCGCTTGACGATGATCGCAGCATACAGGCTGTATTTTCCGCCGTCCTTGGGCAGGCTGCCACTGATCACTACCGAGCCTGCTGGCACGCGGCCATACGTGATTTCGCCGGTGGCGCGGTCGTAAATCGGGGTGCTCTGGCCAATGTAGACGCCCATGGAGATGACCGAGTTCTCCTCTACGATGACGCCTTCCACGACTTCCGAACGGGCGCCGATGAAACAGTTGTCCTCGATGATCGTGGGGTTGGCCTGCAGGGGTTCGAGCACACCACCCAGGCCCACACCGCCGCTCAGGTGCACATTGGCACCGACCTGCGCACACGAACCCACGGTGGCCCAGGTGTCCACCATGGTGCCTTCGCCCACGTAGGCGCCAATGTTCACGTAGCTGGGCATGAGGATGGCACCCTTGGCAATGAAGCTGCCACGGCGCGCCACAGCCGGCGGTACCACACGCACACCGGTGGCCGCCATTTCCTGCGGGGTCAGATGGGCAAACTTGGTTTTCACCTTGTCGTAGAAGGCCAGATCACCGGCCTGCATGATCTCGTTGTCTTTCAAGCGGAAGCTCAGCAACACGGCTTTCTTGATCCACTGGTGCACGGTCCACTGGCCCACACCTTCGCGGGTGGCCACGCGCAGCTTGCCGCTGTTGAGTTCGCCGATGACGTGCTCCACGGCGTCCAGCACCTCCTGCGGCGCGCTGGTGGAGGAAAGCTGGCCCCGGTTGTCCCAGGCGGCATCGATGATCTGTTGGAGTTGTTGGGTCATGAGAGCAGGTAGAAAAGGGCGGGTAAAAGGAGCGGGAAGAAAGAAAGGAGTGAACAAGCGGGCCGCGGCGGTCACTGCCCGATGAACTGTGCCATGCGCTGGGCGGCTTCCACGCACTCGGCGGTTTCGGCCACCAGCGCCATGCGGACACGCCCCGCGCCGGGGTTGTGCCCCTGCGCTTCCCGGGCCAGGTAGCTGCCCGGTAAAACCGTCACATTGTATTGAGCGTAGAGCTCGCGCGCGAATTCCACATCGGCATGCCCGGCAGCCACGGGGTTCTGCCCGCCAAACCGGGCGGGCACGCCAGCCCAGAGGTAGAAGCCGGCGTCGGGCAGGGCCACGTCCATGAGCGGGCTCAGGATGGGCGTGACCTGCGCAAACTTGGCACGGTACTGGGCGCGGTTGTGCTCCACATGGGCTTCGTCGTTCCAGGCGGCTACGCTGGCGTGCTGCACCACGGTGCTCATGGCGCAGCCGTGGTAGGTGCGGTAAAGACCAAAAGCGCGGATGATCTCTGCATCTCCGGCCACAAAACCGCTGCGCAGACCCGGCACGTTGCTGCGCTTGGAGAGGCTGGTGAAGGCAATCAGGCGCTTGAAGTCCGTACGGCCTAGCCGGTGGGCAGCCTCCAG